>DASWWF010000293.1:0-1646 GCA_036401035.1 Devosia sp. | reverse complement strand
CGCGCTTCATCACCAGCCTCGAAGAAAAGAGCCGCGAAGATGCCGAGCGCATCAAGTCGCTCATGTTCACCTTCGAGGATCTGGCCAAGCTCGACATGTCGGCGATCCAGACCCTGCTCAGCCGCGTGGACAAGCGCGAACTGGCGCTCTGCCTCAAGGGCGCCAACGACGAGATCAAGGACTTCTTCCTCAAGAACATGTCGAGCCGCGCAGCCAAGCTGATGCAGGACGACATGATGGCCATGGGCCCCGTCCGTCTCAAGGACGTGGACGAAGCGCAGGCCCGCATGGTGTCGGTTGCCAAGGACCTGGCGGCGAAGGGGGAAATCCTCATCGTCAAGTCCAAGGGCGACGACCAGATGATCGGTTGACGCCATGGCCGCCCTTGCCCGTTTCACCTTCGATCTCGATCTGGCCGACCACCCGGTCCTGCCCCAGAGCATCATGCCCGAACTACCGCCCGAGCCTGTCGGCATCGCCGAGGAGGTCGTCGAGCGTCTGGTGCGCGAAGCGCGCGAAGAAGGCTATGCCGAGGGTCTTGTGGCGGGCGAAAGCAACGCCACCTCGATGTCGAGCCAGACCATCGCTGCCGCGGCAGGAACCCTGGCAGCCCATGCCGCAAGCATGACCGCGGCGCTCGATGAAGCACGCGCCGAAAGCCACAAGGAAGCCGTGGGTCTTGCCGTCAGCGTCGGCCGGAAACTCGCTTTCCATCTCGTCGGCCGCGAGCCGACTGCGGAACTCGAAGCGTTGATCGCCGAATGCATGCCCAGCCTTTCCGGCGTGCCGCATCTGGTGATCCGCTGCCACGAAGACCTGGCCGACCAGATCCGCGATATCGCGACCGCCCAGATCGCCACCTCCGGCTATGCCGGCCGCCTGGTGGTCATGGGCGAACCCGACATCCGCCTTGGCGACGGCCGGCTCGAATGGGTCGATGGCGGCCTTATCAGAGACGCCGACGGGCTCGACGCCGAGATCGATGAGACAATTGCCGCCTACCTCGCCGCCAAGGCGAACAAGGCCGGATCACATATAGCCAAGGAGAGCGGTGAATGAACCCGACCGATCCTCAGACCGACGCCGCTGAAATGGAAGACTTTGGCGCGGGCGACATGCCCAGCCCCGGGTCCGATAACCGCGCCGAGGCCTATGTCGAGCGTACCGCTGACGACCTCGAAGCCGTGTTCGACGTGCCCGTGCGGGTATCGGTCGTGCTCGGCCGCACCAAGATGCCGGTCGCGAGCCTCTTGAAGCTCAATACCGGCACTGTGGTCGAACTCGACCGCCAGGTCGGTGAAGCCGTCGAAATCTACGTCAATGACCGCCTCGTAGCGCGTGGCGAAATCGTGCTGGTGGAAAACCGCCTCGGCGTCACCATGACCGAGATCATCAAGCCCCAATAATAAGAACGGGAGTGACTGCTATGCGTCTCCTCATCGTCGGAGCCCTCGAAGGTCAACTGAGCCAGGCCACCAAAATGGCCATGGATGGCGGCGCCAAGGTCGCTCACGCCCCCGGTATCGATATCGCCATGGCCGCACTTCGCACGGGCCGCGGCGCCGACCTGCTGCTGGTCGACGTGATGATGGACATTGCCGGCCTCATCGCCGCTCTCGAAGCCGAACGCATCGCCATTCCCGTCG
>DASWWF010000292.1:0-4017 GCA_036401035.1 Devosia sp. | reverse complement strand
GACGATGCCGTTGGCGTCGATGTCGAACGTCACTTCGATCTGCGGCACGCCGCGCGGCGCCGGCGGAATGCCGGCGAGGTCGAAGTTACCCAAGAGCTTGTTGTTGGCGGCCATCTCGCGTTCGCCCTGGAACACGCGGATAGTCACCGCGCTCTGGTTGTCCTCGGCGGTCGAGAAGGTCTGGCTCTTCTTGGTCGGGATCGTGGTGTTGCGGTCGATCAGGCGGGTGAACACGCCACCCAGCGTCTCGATGCCGAGGCTCAGCGGGGTCACGTCGAGCAGCAGCACGTCCTTGACGTCGCCCTGCAGCACGCCGGCCTGGATCGCCGCGCCGAGCGCCACGACTTCATCGGGGTTGACGCCCTTGTGCGGCTCCTTGCCGAACAGCGACTTCACCACTTCCTGGACCTTGGGCATGCGGCTCATGCCGCCCACCAGCACCACTTCGTCGATCTGCGCGGCGGTGACGCCGGCATCCTTGAGCGCCTGCTTGCAGGGCTCGATGGTCTTCTGGATCAGATCGTCGACGAGGCTCTCCAGCTTGGCGCGGGTGAGTTTCAGCGTCAGGTGCTTCGGGCCCGAGGCGTCGGCGGTGATGAAGGGCAGGTTGACTTCGGTCTGGGTCGAGCTCGAGAGCTCGATCTTCGCCTTTTCCGCAGCTTCCTTGAGGCGCTGCAGCGCCAGCTTGTCCTTGCGCAGGTCGATGCCCTGCTCTTTCTTGAACTCGTCCGAGAAGTAGTCGACCAGACGCATGTCGAAGTCTTCGCCGCCCAGGAACGTGTCGCCGTTCGTGGACTTCACTTCGAACACGCCATCGCCGATTTCGAGCACGGAGACGTCGAACGTGCCGCCGCCGAGGTCATAGACCGCGATCAGGCCGGAATTCTTCTTGTCGAGGCCATAGGCGAGCGCCGCGGCCGTCGGTTCGTTGATGATACGCAGCACTTCAAGGCCGGCAATCTTGCCTGCGTCCTTGGTGGCCTGGCGCTGGCTGTCGTTGAAATAGGCCGGAACCGTGATCACCGCCTGGGTGACCGTCTCGCCCAGATACGACTCGGCGGTTTCCTTCATCTTGGTCAGGATCATCGCCGACACTTCCGACGGCGAGTACTTCTTTGAGTCCACCTCGACCCAGGCGTCGCCATTGTCGGCCTTGGTGATCTTGAACGGCACGAGGCCCTTGTCCTTGTCCACCATCGGATCGTCGTAGCGGCGGCCGATGAGGCGCTTGACCGCGAACAGCGTGCCTTCCGGATTTGTGACGGCCTGGCGCTTGGCCGGCTGGCCGACGAGCCGCTCGCCGTCCTTGGAGAAGGCAACCATAGACGGCGTGGTGCGCGCGCCTTCCGTATTCTCGATGACCTTGGGCGTGGTGCCATCCATCACTGCAACGCAGCTATTGGTGGTGCCCAGGTCGATACCGATAACTTTACCCATGACGTAGCCTCTTTCCTGGCGAACCCGGTGGAAACCCCTGACGGCGGTTTCGTTGCCCTTTACGGGCCGGGTTCCTCATTATGGATTTGCCCGTCGCCGGGCCTCAAAGCGCTATATAGGGGGGGTGCCGCACCCCTGCAAGCGCCGCGGCGGGCTAAAAATTCCAGCCCGTCCGGGCACTTTTTTCTTGCAGGCTTCGGGAACCTTTGGACGCGCTCACGAAGTTGCGACCAGCGCAGCGGCTGGCGCATCCTTTTGCGGCCCTCCCGCATTGGCCTGCAATCGGGAGTTCGGCTCCCGACGGTCCAACCAAGAAAAAGGGGAGCCCAGTCGATGCGCTCCAGGTCCATCCCCCTGCTGCTCGCCGCCAGCCTTGTTCTCGCGGCCCCGGCCTCGGCCCAGCTCGACTCTCCCGTTCGGCCCGATGCGCCCCTGCCCGGTCTCTCCGAGCATGTCGATCAGTCGCTCTGGTGCGCCACCATGGCCAGCCAGCTGGCCCAGACCGCGCTCGATGCTGGCGACCAGCAGACCTTCGAAATCCTGTCACCACTCGCCATGCAGCTCTCGCGCCAGGTCTCGACATTCTTTGTCGCCCTGCATTTCGACGAGCCCGACATCCGCTCCTATCTCGATCTTTATTCGATCGAGATCAGCGCCGTGCTCGCCGGCACCGCCCCCGAGCGCTACGCGCCCGAGCAGTGCCGCGGCATCGCCGTTCCCGATGTCGTCGCCTGAGGTGGGCGCGCCAGGTCGCATAGCTTTGGCAACCATTCTGTGGTCTAAACGGGTCCGCCGCTGACCCCGAAAGCACCCGATGCGCCGCCTTGCCGTTCTTCTTGCCGCCCTTTTTCTTGCCGGACCCACCTTCGGCCAGGAAATCCCGGAAGCAAGCCGCAAGGATTTCTGGTGCGGGCTGGCTTTCTCCATGGCCGCACGTGATGTGCCGGCCGACGCGGCGCCGGAAATTCTCGCCGTCACCGATCCCTACAAGAAGGGCGCGGAACTGCTGGTGGGCCGCGCCAAGGCCGTCCACCTCGAATCCGGTTATACCGAAGAGGCGTTCGATGCCCTCGTCACTCAGACTGAGGCCGACATCGCCGCCGAACTCTCCAGCACCGATCCCGCCATTGCACCTCCCTATAGTTTCGAGGATTGTGCCGCGCTGATCGGCCTATAAGGTTGCCTATCGATGTGGATTAGCCCCCGTCCCGACGACATCTTCATCGCCGTCGATCTGCAATATGATTTCCTGCCCGGCGGCAGCCTCGCGGTTGCCGGCGGCGACGAAATCATCGCCCCCATCAACGAGCTGGCGCAGAAATTCCGCCACGTGGTGATGACCCAGGACTGGCACCCGCAGGGCCACATTTCCTTTGCGTCCAACCACAAGGACGCAAAGCCCTTCCAGGTCATCGGCCTGCCCTACGGGCCGCAGGTGCTCTGGCCCGATCACTGCGTCTGGAACACCCGCGGCGCGCAGTTCTCGCGTGAAGTCGACATCCCGCATTGCGAGATGGTCATCCGCAAGGGCTACAACGAGGTCGTCGATTCCTATTCGGGCTTCCAGGAAGCCGACCGCAAGAGCAAGACGGGCCTGGAAGGCTATCTGCGCGAACGCGGCTTCAAGCGCCTGTTCGTCGCCGGCCTCGCCACCGATTTTTGTGTCAATTGGACGGCGGTGGACGCCCGCACCGCCGGATTTGAGACATTTGTGGTCGAAGATTTGACACGAGCTATCGATACGAACGGGTCTCTCGCCGCCGCGTGGAACGATATGACCAAGGCCGGCGTCCGCCGGATTTCCTCGAACGACATTGCCTGATGCACCGACTCATCGCCCTCATCGCGGCTCTTATCCTCGTCGCGGCACCTGTCGCCGCCGAGGAAATTTCCGCTGAGGCCGATCACGTGCTCTGGTGCGCCAGCGCCTTCGCGCTGCTCGCCAACGATGCGTCCGAGCAGTCCGACGTCATCGAGACCGAGCTCTACGACCAGATGGCCGCCACTCTCACCCAGAAGGGCATCGAGATGCTGCGCGCCTTCAAGATCACCGACGACCGCATCGGCGCCATCATCCAGGCCTACGACGACGCCGTCTACGTCCAGCTCGACACCCCCAAGGCCCGCTACGCCGTCGAGACCTGCGAGCCATTGGCGAGCGGGTGAGCTGACGAAACAAAAAGGGCGCCACTGGCGCCCTTTTCAATTCCATCAGGCCGTGAAGCCTCACACCGACTTGTCGATCCCGCCGTCAGCGGCATGGTCGGCCGCGGCCGGAGCGCCCTTGGCGACGCCTACCATGGCGGGACGCAGGACCCGGTCGCCGATGGCGAAGCCGGCCTGGACCACCTGCACCACCGTGCCTTCCGGCCGGGTCGGGTCGGGAACCTCGAACATGGCCTGGTGCCGGTGCGGGTCGAACTTCTGGCCCTCGGCCTCGATCGGCTTGACGCCGTGTTTAGCCAATAGGCGCTGCATCTCGCGCTCGGTCATCTCGATGCCTTCGATCAGCGACTTCATCGTGCCGTCGGCGCTTTCGCGGGCTTCCGCCGGCAGCACCATCAGGGCGCGGCTCAGCGA
>DASWWF010000291.1:0-6807 GCA_036401035.1 Devosia sp. | reverse complement strand
GGCTTCGAAGACGTCTTCACCAAGATCGACATGTGTAGGAAGCACTACATCTCCGTCGGCCTGGGTGCGGACTACGTGGAACAGTTCGTGCGATGACCTGGGCCACTGAGTTCTACGCCGGCAAGACCGTGGTGGTCACCGGCGGCACGTCGGGCATCGGCGCCGGCATCGGCGCGGCCTTCGCCGAGGCGGGCGCGACGGTCTACGCCACCGGCGCTACCCAGGCCGAGGTCGATGTCGCCATCGCCAATGGCGGCCATGCCCATCACTCGGTACTCGATGTCCGCTCCGCTGCCGACGTCGAGGCCTTTGCGGCGCATCACCCCAAGGTGCATGCGCTGATCAACTGCGCTGGCGTCAACCTGCGGGCGGCCGAGTGGACGAACGACGGCTTCGACACCGTCATCGACATCAATCTGCAGGGCTCGATGCGCTCGGCCACTGCCTTCCGCAAGGCGCTGGCCGATGGCGGCGCCATCCTCAACATCGCTTCGATGTTTGCCTTTTTCGGCGCCCCGCATGCCCCGGCCTATGCGGCCAGCAAGCATGCCGTCGCCGGGCTCACCAAGTCGCTCGCGGTCGCCTATGCAGCCGAAGGCATCCGGGTCAACGCGCTCGCTCCGGGCTGGATCGAGACCGCGATGACCGCGGTGCCGCGCGCCAACCCCACCCGCAATGCCGAACTGATGGGCCGCACGCCGATGGGCCGCTGGGGCACTCCGGCCGATCTCGCGCCGGCCGCGCTGTTCCTCTGCTCGCCGCTCGCCGGCTATATCACCGGCGCCATCCTGCCCATCGACGGCGGCTTCCTCGTCGCCTAGGGCGTCGGCGGCAAGGGCTCCGGCGCTTTCGGGGCGCAGAAATAGAGCGCCTGGTTGATGACGTAGAGCGAGCCGTTGAGCGAGATCGCCCGCTCGACCGGCTCACCCTTGTCCGGGTCGAGATAGACCACCGCGCCGTTCTTCAGCGCCTCGATCAGGGGCGCCACGTCGCCCTGGATGCGGGCCGAATAGGGCGCGTCGTCCGCCACCGCTTCGACCTCGAGCCGCGGGTCGCCCTTGTCGAACTCGATATGCCAGCGTCCGGCATCGCCGCCGCCCCGGCTGGTGTGGATATGGAGGCCGACGGTGAAATCATCCTCGCACCGCACCACCAGACACGCATGCCGCTCCGGCGTCGAGCCATAGGTGCATCCCATGGCCGCTCGATCGCCTTCGCCGGGCAGCGGCGAGTAATGCCAGCCCGATTGCTGGGCAAGGGCAGGGGTGGCGAGCGCAGCCACCACACCCGCGACGAGCAACCCGGACGGCCGCATCTTACTTCCCCGCGTCCGTGAGTTCCTTGAGGTCCGCCGGCGACAGCACCAGCCGCGCACCGCGGGCAAGGCTCTTGAGCTGCTCGATGCTGGTGGCCGAGGCGATCGGCGCTGCCACCGCCGGCTGGGCCGCGATCCAGGCCAGCGCGATCTCGGCATGAGCCGCGCCCGTGCGACCGGCCACCGCGTCGAGTGCGGCGAGGATGCGGAACCCCTTGTCGTTGAGATATTTGCCGACGATGCCGCCGCCGCGGCGGCTCTTTCCGGCATCCGCCGCACTGCGGTACTTGCCCGACAGGAACCCCTGCGCGAGGCCCGCATAATGGATGCCCGAAATCTCCTCACGCACGCAGATGTCCTGCACCGGGCCCTCGAACTTGTCGCGGGCATAGAGGTTGAATTCGTTCTGGATGGTCTCGTAGCGGGCAAGGCCCTCGCGCTTGGAAATCTCCAGCGCCTCGGTGAGCAGCTTTTCGTCGTGGTTGGAGGTGCCGATGACCCTTACCTTGCCGGCCTTGATCAGGCTGTCATGGGCGCGCAGCGTCTCCTCCTGGGGTACCTTCTCGTCCGGCCAGTGGCTCTGGTAGAGGTCGATATAGTCGGTCTGCAGCCTTTTCAGCGAATGCTCGACCTCCTCGACGATCCACTTGGCGCTGAGGTCCTTGTGGCCCTGGCCCATATCCGAGCCGACCTTGGTGAACACCAGCACCTTGTCGCGATTGCCGCGCGCCTTGATCCAGCGGCCGATGATCTTCTCGCTGTCGCTGTCATTGCCCGGCACCCAGCGCGAATAGCTGTCGGCGGTGTCGATGGCGGTGAACCCTTCGTCCACGAACGCGTCGAGCACCGCAAACGAGGTTGTCTCGTCGGCGGTCCAGCCGATCACATTGGTGCCCAGCACCAGCGGCTCGATGTGAAGGTCCGAGCGTCCGAGGCGGCGCTTGCTCATCGACAATCTCCATAAATATGTGATGCAGGCGGGAGGGAAAATATGAGCTTAGGACGCCTCGGTCAGGAGCGCCAGACTATCCCTTGGGTTCGATCAGGTCCCACTTGTTGCCGTAGAGATCCTCGAACACCGCGACCGAGCCATAGGCCTCGTGCCGCGGCGCTTCGAGGAAGCGCACGCCCCTGGCCGTAAAGCTTGCGTGATCGCGGGCGAAGTCGTCCGTCTCGAGGAAGAACCCCACCCGTCCGCCGAGCTGATCGCCCACTCGCGCCGCCTGTGCGTCCCCGTCGGCCACTGCCAGAAGGAGGCGCGCGCCCTTGCCGCCCTTGGGGGCGACCAGCACCCAGCGCTTGCCGCCGCCCAGCGGCGTATCGGCCACCAGTTCGAAGCCCAGGGCATCCCTGTAAAACCCTATGGCCTCGTCATAATCCCGCACCGCCAGCGCCACGGTGGCTATCGCCTGCGTCATTTCTATCCTCCACGCGTCACCAGCTTGACCATTTGGTCAAATATTGCAATGGGATAGGCCGCATCCCGACGCGCAGCACCCCAGACGACCTGTACGCAATATGTCGACAAACTACGGGATTGCCTTTTGACGACATAATATTGTCATTGCGCTGCTTAGGAAAAACCGCTTTTCTTCCGGCCAAGCCGGAGGCGCGAAAGCCGCCGGCGCATATATTCGGGAGACAGACGTCATGAAGATCATGAAGAGCCTGCTCATCGCGACCGCCGTTGTGGTGGCGATGTCCGGCGCAGCTTATGCCAAGCAGCTTGTGTACTGCTCGGAAGGTTCGCCGGAAGGTTTCGATCCGGCCCTCTGGAGCGCCGGCACCACGTTCGACGCATCCTCGCGCGCCGTGATGGACCGCCTCGTCGACTTCGAGCTCGGTGGCTCGACCATCGTGCCGTCCCTGGCCGAAAGCTGGGACATTTCGGAAGATGGCACGCAGATCACCTTCCACCTGCGCAAGGGCGTGAAGTGGCAGACCACTGACTATTTCACCCCGACCCGTGAATTCAACGCCGACGACGTCCTCTGGTCGTTCAACCGTCAGTACGACCCGGCCAGCCCCTGGGCGACCTATGTCGATGGCGCCTCGTACCAGTACTTCGACTCGACCGGCTTCAAGGCCGCGTTCAAGTCCGTCGAAAAGGTCGACGACTACACCGTCAAGTTCACCTTCAACTCGGCCGACTCGACCGTGTTCGTGAACTTCCCGATGGACTTCCTCTCGATCGGTTCGGCTGAATATGCCGCCCAGCTCGAAGCTGCCGGCAACATGGCCCAGTTCAACCAGAAGCCGGTCGGCACCGGCAAGTTCCAGTTCGTCGATTACCAGACCGACACCGTCATTCGCTACAAGGCGAACCCGGATGCCTGGTCGGGCAAGTCGCCGATCGACGACCTGATCTTCGCCATCACCAAGGAACCCGCCGCTGCTCAGGAAGCCCTCAAGGCCGGCCAGTGCGACGTGATCCCGTACCCGATCCCGGGCGACGTGGCTTCCCTCAAGGAAGACCCGAACCTGGTGGTCACCGAGACTCCCGGTGAAAATGTCGGCTTCATCGCCTTCAACACCCAGCAGGCTCCCTTCGACAACCCGAAGGTTCGCCAGGCGCTGAACATGGCCGTCAACCGCGAAGCGATCCTGGAAGGCGTCTATGCCGGCCAGGCCGTCCTCGCCAAGAACCCGCTCCCGGCCTCGTCCTGGGCGTCGGATCCGTCGAACGAAGTCGTCAAGTACGATCCGGAAGCCGCCAAGGCTCTCCTCGCCGAAGCTGGTGTCTCGAACCTCTCGATGAAGCTCTGGTGGATGCCGGTTTCGCGTCCGTACAATCCGAACGGCAAGCGCATGGGCGAACTCCTGCAGGCCGACTGGGCTGCCATCGGCGTCAATGTCGAGCTGGTCAGCATGGATTGGCCGGTCTACCTCGAGCAGTCGTCGGCCGTTGATCGTGACGGCGCCGTGATGATCGGCTGGGGTGCCGACAACGCCGACCCGGACAACTTCCTGGGTGTGCTGCTCTCTTGCGCCGCAGTCGGTTCGAACAACCGCGCCCAGTGGTGCTACGAGCCCTATGACACGCTGATCCAGAAGGCGAAGGCCACCTTCGACCAGGACGAGCGCGCCAAGATCTACTTCGAAGCCGAGAAGGTGTTCCACGAGCAGACCCCGTGGGTGCTGCTGGCCCACTCGAACCAGTACATCGCTCACAACAAGCGCGTGCTGAACTTCAAGCAGGATCCGCTTGGCTTCCACCGCTTCGACGGCGCCGACGTCGCCGAGTAAGCAGACTGGAGGGGCGCCGCGATCCGGCGCCCCTTCTTCCTACGGTCTCCCCGGTTCGCCCATTGGAGATCGCCGACGCGCAGGCCCTCAACGTGCCGCGCCAGTCGCAAAAAATCGCCCGCATCAAGACGGGCAAATGTCAGGGCACATATGCTTCGCTTTATTCTCTATCGGCTGGCGCTGATCATCCCGACGTTCATCGGCGTGACCCTTGTCGCCTTCCTCTTCATCCGCATCCTTCCGGGCGATCCGGTGCAGGTGCTGGCCGGCGAGCGCGGGGTCAGTCCCGAGCGGCACGCCGAGGTGCTGGCGCGGCTCGGTTTCGACAAGCCGCTCTACGAGCAGTATTTCACCTATCTGGGCAACGTTCTGCGCGGCGATTTCGGCGTCTCCTTCGCCAGTAAGCGCCCGGTTGCGCAGGAGTTCTTCTCCCGCTTCCCCGCCACCGTCGAACTCTCGCTCTGCGCCATCATCCTCGCCACTGTCCTGGGCATTCCGGCCGGCATCTTCGCGGCCATCAAGCGCGGCTCCTGGTTCGATCAGGTCACCATGGGTACGGCGCTGGTCGGCTATTCCATGCCCATCTTCTGGTGGGGCATGCTGCTCATCATCCTGTTCTCGGGCATGCTGCACTGGACCCCGGTCTCGGGGCGCATCGCGCTCAGTTACTTCTTCCAGCCGGTCACCGGCTTCATGCTGATCGACAGTCTGCTCTCGGGGCAGAAGGGCGCCTTCCTGTCGGCCCTGCACTACCTGATTCTGCCCACCATCGTGCTCGCCACCATTCCGCTCGCCGTCATCGCGCGGCAGACGCGTTCGGCCATGCTCGAAGTGCTTGGCGAGGACTATGTGCGCACGGCCCGCGCCAAGGGCCTCAAGCCCGGTCGCGTCGTCGGCGTCCACGCCTTGCGCAACGCCCTCATCCCGGTGGTTACCACCATCGGCTTGCAGGTGGGCCTGCTGATGGCCGGCGCCATCCTGACCGAGTCGATCTTTTCCTGGCCGGGCATCGGCAAGTGGATGATCGAGGCGGTGAACAAGCGCGACTACTTCGTCGTGCAGTCGGGCCTGCTGCTCATCGCCCTCATCATCATGGCGGTGAATCTGATCGTCGACGTCCTCTACGCGGTGATCAATCCGCGCATCCGGCACAATTGAGGAGCGCGCCATGAGCAATCTCGCTGCCGCTCCCGCACCGGCCCCCGTCTCCCGCGCCTCCGCTTTCCGCGAGTTCTGGTTCTATTTCTCCCAGAATACCGGCGCGGTCATCGGCCTCGTCGTCTTCATCCTGCTGGTCGCCATTGCGCTCCTGGCGCCCTGGATCGCCCCGCACGATCCGGCGCGCATCTACAACGGCTCGTTCCTCATCCCGCCGGTCTGGCAGGAGGGCGGCGATCCCCGCTTCATTTTCGGCACCGACGCCATCGGCCGCGATATCCTGTCGCGCCTGATGCACGGCGCTCGCTATTCGCTGCTGATCGGCGCCGTCGTCGTCGCCATCTCGCTGACCGGCGGCATCATCCTCGGCCTGCTGGCGGGTTACTTCCGCGGCTGGGTCGATGCGGTGATCATGCGGGTGATGGACATCATCCTCGCCTTCCCCTCGCTGCTGCTGGCCCTCGTGCTGGTGACGGTGCTGGGCCCCGGCCTCTTCAACGCCATGCTGGCCATCGCACTGGTGCTGCAGCCGCATTTCGCGCGCCTGACCCGGGCCGCCGTCATCGCCGAAAAGAACCGCGAATACGTCATCTCCGCCAAGGTGGTCGGCGCCGGTCACCTGCGGCAGATGTTCGTCACCATCCTGCCCAACTGCGTGGCCCCGCTCATCGTCCAGGCGACGCTGAGTTTCTCGGGCGCCATTCTCGATGCGGCCGCGCTCGGCTTCCTCGGCCTCGGCGCCCAGCCGCCGACACCCGAATGGGGCACCATGCTGGCCGACGCGCGCGAGTTCATCCTCCGCGCCTGGTGGGTCATCACCCTCCCGGGTCTCGCCATCCTCGTCACCGTGCTCGCCATCAACCTGGTCGGCGATGGCTTGCGCGATGCCCTCGATCCCAAGCTGAAGCGGAGCTGACCATCATGGCCCTGCTCGAAGTCAAAAACCTCTCCGTCTCCTTCGATACCTCGGTCGGTCTGTTTCATGCCGTCCAGGGCATCGACATCTCGGTCAACAAGGGCGAAGTCCTCGCCATTGTCGGCGAGTCCGGGTCGGGCAAGTCGGTCGCCATGCTGGCGGTGATGGGGCT
>DASWWF010000290.1:0-1810 GCA_036401035.1 Devosia sp. | reverse complement strand
TTGGTCCGGTTGCGTCGGGCGCATTCTCGGGCTCTCACACCCCCACCCTGCCCCTCCCCCCAAGGGGGGAGGTGACACAATCGCCGGTGCCCCTGGCCTACGACACCAACCCCAGAAACGCCTCGATCAGCCCGTGGCCATCGGCCGAATCCCATTCCGCCGGACCTTGCAGCACCGCCAGTTCGCAGCCTTTTTCGTCGACCAGTACGGACGCCGGCAGCCCCGCCGACACGGCGGACGTTTTCAGCCGGTTGATGATCTCGAAGCCATTGGCTTCCTGGTAGAGCGGCAGGTTGGCCCAGTTGTTCTCGGCCAGGAACGCCGCGCCCTTGGCTGGGTCGGTCTCGCCGGTATTGACCGGCAGCACCATGAATGTGTCCGAGTTGTACTTGGCCGCCAGCGCATCGAGTGCTGGCATTTCCTCGCGGCAGGGCACGCACCAGCTGGCCCAGAAATTGATGAGCAGCCGCTTGCCCGCAAAGCTCTCGACCGTCAGCGGCTTGCCCGCCGCGTCCTTGAGCGCCATGTCGGCATAAGACCGGCCCTTGCCGGTGCCGGTGACCGCCGCCAGTTCGCCCAGGGCTGCCGCATCGAGCTTGGCCGCCTCGACCGTATTGGCCGGGCACGAAGCCGCCTGGCTCGAATTGTTGCCAACCCACAGGGTAATCGCTAGAGCTATCGCCGCGCTGACGAGGGCCAGGACGAGCACGCGCCGCGGCTGCAATCTGCTGGGCAATCTTGCGGGTTTCGGCGCCTGGTCGGTCATAGAAAGTTCCACGGAGTTCCGATGAGCAATCGCATGTGGGGCGGACGGTTTTCCTCCGGCCCCGACGCCATCATGGAAGAGATCAACGCCTCCATCGGCTTTGATCACCGGCTCTACCGGCAGGACATTGCCGGGTCAATTGCGCATGCCCAGATGCTCGCCGCCAGCGGCATTTTGACCGAGGCCGACCGCGACAGCATCGTCAAGGGTCTGGGCGATGTGCTGGCCGAGATCGAGTCACAGAAATTCACGTTCTCGCGCGCGCTCGAGGACATCCACATGAACGTGGAAAGCCGCTTGAAGGAACTGATCGGCGACGCCGCCGGCCGCCTCCATACGGCGCGCAGCCGCAACGACCAGGTGGCGACCGACTTCCGCCTCTATGTCCGCGACGCCATCGACACCATCGCCGCCCAGATCAAGGTGCTGCAGATCGCGCTGGTCACCCGCGCCGAGCAGGAAGCCGAGACCATCATGCCCGGCTTTACGCACCTGCAGAACGCCCAGCCGGTGACCTTCGGCCACCATCTGCTCGCCTATGTGGAAATGCTCGGCCGCGACGCCGGCCGCTTCGCCGATGCGCGCAAGCGCCTGAACGAGAACCCGCTGGGCTCGGCGGCGCTGGCCGGCACGCCCTACCCGATCGACCGGTTCGCCACCAGCGCAGCGCTCGGCTTTGATCGCCCGACCGCCAACTCGCTCGACGCCGTCTCGGACCGCGACTTCATCCTCGAAACGCTGAGCGCCGCAACGCTTTGCGCCCTGCACCTCTCGCGCTTTTCCGAAGAGCTGGTGATCTGGAGCTCGGCGCAGTTCCAGTTCGTGAAACTGAGCGACAAGTTCACCACCGGCTCGTCGATCATGCCGCAAAAGCGCAATCCGGACGCCGCCGAGCTGGTGCGTGCCAAGATCGGCCGCATCCTCGGCGCGCTGACCTCGCTGATCGTGGTGATGAAGGGCCTGCCGCTCGCCTATTCCAAGGACATGCAGGAAGACAAGGAAGTCGCCTTCGACGCCCTGGATTCTCTGAGCCTGTCACTGGCC
>DASWWF010000289.1:0-5047 GCA_036401035.1 Devosia sp. | reverse complement strand
CCGACCAGCGCCTGCTCGACATGGGCCGCGCTCGCCGCCGCCACGATGCTGGCCCGCACCTCTCCCAGCCGCTCCGGCTCCACCGCGCAATCGCTGAGCCCCAGCGCCAACGCATCGGCCGCCCCCACCGCCTGCCCGCTGAGTTCGAACAGCAGCGCCCGCTGCACCGGCGCTTTGCGGAGGATCGCGTTGACCCCCACGTCGCAGACAAAGCCGATCGCCGCCTCCGGCATGGCGAAGCGCGCGTTGGGAGTCGTGAACCGGAACTGGGCGTGTCCGGCGATACCGATCCCGCCTCCCATCACCACCCCGTCGGCGATCACCACGACCGGCTTGGGATAAGCCGCGATCTGGCCGTTCATAATGTATTCATCTGCGAAGAAGCGGGCCCAATCGGGGTCGTTTTTCAGCACCGATTCACGCACCGCGCGCACGTCCCCACCGGCGCAGAAGCCCCGTGTACCGCGCCCCTCGAACAGCACCGCCCGCACCTTGTCGTCGTGCTCCCAGAGCCGCAACACCCCGGAAATTGCCTCGATCATGGAGAGGTTTAGCGCATTGATCGCCTCCGGCCGGTTGAGCGCGATCACCCCCAGCTGCCCCTCGATACCGCTTTCAATCTGCATGCTCGCTCCTCTCGCCGGAACAACAATCAGCCTTTGCCGGTTCCCAAGGCAAGTACGCAGTGCTAGACCGCCCGACATGCGCCCGCTGATCCCCGCCCAACCGCTCACCAACGTGCACCTGACCGGCCTTGCCCGCGACCTCGCGGCGCGCGCCGACGCCGGAAAACCCATACGGATCGGGGTGATAGGCTCGGGCGAAATGGGCACCGACCTGGTGACGCAGGGCGCCCTGATGCGCGGCATCGAGATCGCCGCCGTCGCCACCCGCCGCCCCCACACCGTCCGCGACGCCCTCAAAATCGCCTACGGCGACGACGCCCGCGCCGCCGAAGCCGACAGCCCCTCCAAGGTCTCCGCCGCCATCGAAGCCGGCAAGACCGCCATCTGCTCGGCCGAAACCCTTGTCACCACACCACAAATCGACGTCGTCATCGACGCGACCGGCAAGCCCGGCGTCGCCGCCGACTACGACCTGATGGCCATGGAACACGGCAAGCACCTCGTCATGATGAATGTCGAGGCCGACGTCACCATCGGACCATACCTCAAACAGCAAGCCGACCGCCTCGGCGTCGTCTACTCCGTCGGCGCCGGCGACGAACCCAGCTCCTGCATGGAACTGATCGAGTTCGCCTCCGCGCTGGGCTACCGCATCGTCTCCGCCGGCAAGGGCAAGAACAACGCCCTCAACCACGACGCCGTCCCCGACGACTATCGCGAGGAAGCCATCCGCCGGAACATGAACCCGCGCATGCTGGTCGAGTTCGTCGATGGGTCCAAGACCATGGTCGAGATGTGCGCCATCGCCAACGCCACCGGCCTCGTGCCCGACGTGCCGGGCATGCACGGCCCCAAGGCCGACCGCGACGACATGGTCAAGGTGCTGATCCCAAAGGCCGATGGCGGCATCCTCAACAAGAAGGGCGTCGTCGACTTCACCATCGGCAAGGGCGTCGCGCCGGGCGTCTTTGTCATCGTCGAGGCCGAACACCCGCGCATCATCGAGCGCATGGACGACCTCCATGTCGGCAAGGGGCCCTACTACAGCCTCTTCCGCCCCTACCACCTGACCTCGCTCGAAGTCCCGCTGACCGCCGCCCGGATCATGCTCTACGGCAAGCCCGACATGGTGCCGCTGCCCAATCCGGTGGCCGAAGTCTGCGCCGTCGCCAAGCGCGACCTCGCCGTGGGCGAAACCTTCGATGCCATCGGAGAGACCTGCTATCGCAGCTTCATCATGACCATCGGCGATGCCCGCGCCAGACAGGCCGTGCCGGTCGGCCTCCTCGAAGGCGGCAAGGTCATCGCGCCGGTGACAAAGGGCGAGTTGATCACTCGCGCCAACGCCGCCCCCGACGCCACCACCCGCCTTTATGCCCTCCGCCTCCTGCAGGACCAGATGCTCGGACTGATCTGACGTCCGGCTGGCTGCCGCGCCACTTCCGAATGCTTCGATGATCTGCTAGTCTCCAAGTATATCAGGGAGGCCGGCAAGATGATCGAACCCGTCTTTTCTCATTCCCACAATGAACCACTCGGACGCTCGCCGTTTGGCGGCGGGATAGTCATTCACGCCACTGGGACACAGACCAGCGGTGCATTTGGCATCTGGGAGACGCTGGTTGCACCTGGTGCAGGCCCCGCCCCCCACACCCACACGCATGAGACCGAGATATTCCGCGTCATCGAGGGGACATTTCACGTCCGTTGCGGCGACAAGGAGTTCGAGGCACCGGTGGGGACGGTTCTGGTCCTGCCGCCCAAGGTCGAGCACGCCTGGCGCAATGTCGGCGACAGCATGGCCCGGATGATGGGCGTCGTGACTCCCGGCGGCTTTGAACAGATGTTCGTGCAGATCGCCGCGCTCACCGCCCCGACGCCCGCAAGCATCGCGGCCATTGAAAAACGCTTCGGGATCGTGAACGAAGAGACCCGACGTCTCCCCTGATCACGGACCACACCAATGACCATCATCATCGTCGGCGCCATGGGCAATATCGGCCGTCGCCTGATGACCGCCTTTCCCGGGACCATCGGCATCGATCGCGTGCCCGGCGCCGACATCGTCGCCTCGCTGGCCGACATTGATTATGACGAGCCAGCGGTGAAGGCCGCCTTCGAGTCTGCCGACGGCCTGATCCATGTCGCCACCAGCGCCAATACCGGCGATCCCGACGCGGTGCACTGGCAGGCCGTCGCCGATACCGCCCGCCTGCTCGCCGCCTGCGACAGGCACGACATCCGCCGCGTCGTCATCCCGTCGTCGGACTGGGCCGACCCGAAAACCCGCTGGGCCGCGCACGACCAGAATGCCTATGGCCATTCCAAGCGCGTCTTCGAGGAAATGGCCCACATGTACAATGTCGGCCACCCCGACCGGCATTGCGTCGCGCTGCGCATCGGCTGGGTCGCCCGCAACTATGCCGAGGTCGCAGCCGCCGACCAGTGGCTGCAGGCAAACTACTGGGACGACGCCCGCCTGATCGGCCAGATGCAGGCTGCGCTGGGCGACTAGGGCCTGAGCGCGATCTTGCCCTGGCGGCCCTTGGTGTTGCTGGCCTCGGCGGCTTCCGCCGCATGATCGAGCCCGAACACTTCGGCCACCGGCAGCTTGAGCGAACCCTCTGCGGCCCGGCGGACGAGGTCCATGCGAGCCGCACCCAGTTCGGCCGGCGTCATCTTGAGTTCGGGCTTGGCGCCCCAGAAGGCCGAGATGGTGGTCTGCTTGAACAGCAGGTTCTCGGCCGTCACCTGGATGGGACGGCCGCTGAGCGCGCCGAACGACACCAGCCGCCCGCCCTCGGCGACGAGATCCATCAATTCGTCCGAGGCCTTGCCGCCGATCGAATCCACCGCCCGCAACACCGGCGCGCCGCCGGTGACAGCCCGGGCCCGATCCTGCCAGTCGGCATGTTCGGACGAGACGACATGGCCGATCCCTTCCGCCGCCAGTTCCGCCACCGCATCCTCGCGCCGCACGATATTGAGCACGTTGATGCCCTTCTCCGCCGCGAGCTTGGCCAGCATCTTGCCGACCGCACCATTGGCGGCGTTCTGCGCGATCCAGTCGCCGGCCTTGACCTCGAGGTCGGCGAGCAGCCGCACCGCGCTCATCGGCATGGCGGTGAGCTGGCAGGCCGTCGCGTCGTCGATCGAGGCCGGCACGACCACCAGTCCGGCCGCATGCGTGAGATAGAATTCCGACCACGCCCCGCCTGCGCCACCGGTAACCCGGTCGCCAACCGCCACATTGCGGACCCCTTCGCCGAGCTTGTCGACAATGCCCAGCGCCTCGGTGCCAGGATGATGCGGCAGCGGCGGCTTCACCCCGTAGTGGCCGGTGACGATCATCAGGTCGTGGTTGTGGATCGGCGAGAGCACGAGCTTGACCCGCACCTGCCCCTTGCCCGGCTCGGGCAACGGCACGTCCTCGACCCGCAGCACCTTGCCTGGGCTGCCATAGGCCTCGAACACCACGCTCTTCATCGTCTCGCTCCGCCTCTGTGCCATCGTCTGTCTGGGGCTACGCCCGCTGGCCCACCATGTCCAGCGCGCCCTCGAAGCGGCGGGCGAGAACGGAGACGAACCCCCTCACCTTCGGTGTGATGTTGCGGTTCGAAGGATAGACCGCGTTGATGTCGACCAGCTGCATCCGCCACTCCGGCAGCACACGCACCAGCGTACCGGCGCGCAACGCATCGCCGGTCATGAATTCCGGGAGATAGGCAATGCCCAGCCCCGCAATGGCCGCATCGCGCAGCACCCCACCGGCGTCGATCAGGACGCGCGCCGTGATCGGGATGCGCCGCTCCTCCTCGCCACGCTTCATCGTCCACAGCGCCCCGGCCCTGAGTCCGGAATGGTGGACGATCTGATGGCCCGCAATGTCCTCGGGCGATTGCGGCGTCCCGTGTTGCGCCAGATAGTCGGGTGAGGCCGTGAGCGTCACCGGCGACGTCCCCAGCCGGCGCACGATGAGATTGGGCTCCACCGCCAATGAGGCGCGGATGGCAAGATCGAAGCCTTCGGCGATGACGTCCACCCGCCGCGAACTCATCTCGATTTCGATGGTGAGCCCCGGCTGGTCGACGAGGAACTCGGTCATGGCGGGGATGATGTAGCGCGGCACGATATCGTCCGGCGCCGAAATCCGGATCCGGCCGACCGCCTGTTGCTGAAAGCTCTCGGCGATCTGCGCCGCCTGCGTCGCCTGCCCGACCACACCGCCCAGCGCCGTACGATAGGCGGCGCCGGCCTCGGTCAGCCGCACCGCGCGGGTTGAGCGCTGGAACAGCCGCACCCCGAGCCGCCGCTCGAGATCGCCGATCTGCGCGCTGACCGTCGCCCGCGACATGCCCAGCCGCTCCGCTGCCTCGGCGAAATTGAGGGTTTCTGAAACCGCGATGAACAAAGCCACGCCG
>DASWWF010000288.1:0-5606 GCA_036401035.1 Devosia sp. | reverse complement strand
TCTCGGCGTCGATCGCATCGATCTGACGCTGATCCACTGGCCGGTCGGCCCTTCGGGTTCGTTCGACAAATCCAGCATGTTCGACCAACTGCTCGACGCGCAGTCGCGTGGCCTGACCCGGCTGATCGGCGTTTCCAACTTCACCATCGCCGATCTCGAAGAGAGCAAGCCCTTGCTCGGCAACGCAAAACTGGCGACCAACCAGTTCGAGCGGCACCTCTACCTGCAGAACCGCAAGCTGGTGGACTACTGCAAGGCCAACGGCATCACCGTGACCTGCTACCTGCCGCTGGCCCGAGGCGCCTCGGCCGGCGACCCGGTTGTCGAGGCCATCGCAAAGAAGCACGGCGCGACGCCGCACCAGATCGCTATGGCCTTCTCGCTGGCCCAGGGCCATGTGGTGATCCCGACCTCCGGCAAGCCCGAACGGGTGGAGGAGAACTTCGCCGCCAAGGACATAAAGCTCTCGGCCGACGAGGTGGCGGCGATCGAAAAGCTCGACCGCAACGGCCGCCAGATCAATCCAGCCTGGTCACCGAAGTGGGACTGACAAGCAAAACCACGTAATTCCGCGACATTGGCGCCTGCAGGGTCGACTTGGTTCCTGCCGCATATTAGCGTTCCCGCAAACCGAGGATATGTCGCGCTTTTGCCCGCTTTCCGCCTGTTCGATGAACGTCATATGAACGCCGGTTCGTGTCGCGGCCGGGGAAAATAACGCCCTTTCCCCGGGCAAGTCGTCGTGATGCACATTTCTGAACCACAATTGCTCAGAAATGCGCTATCGGAAGGTCGATTGAGGGTAAGTGATCGCTGCCATGGGCAAAGCCATCATTCGACTGAAGGATATTGCCGACAAGACCGGCTTTTCCACCAACACGGTGTCGCTCGCCTTGCGCGAGAGCCCGCGCATTCCTCTGCAGACGCGCGAGCTGATCCGCCGCGCCGCCGACGAACTCAACTACCTGCCCAACCAGATCGCCAAATCGCTGGTGAGCCGCGAGACCAAGACCATCGGCCTCGTCCTCACCGACATCACCAACCCCACGCTCACCCACACCGCCCAGGCCATCGAAATCGCGCTGGCCGAGCGCGGCTATGGCACGCTGTTCGCCACCTCGAACAACACGCTGAGCGAAGAGATCCGCGCCATCGAGATGGTGCGCGCCCGGCAGGTCGACGGCATCCTCGTCTACCCCACGAGCCACCGGCAGCTCGACCATTTGCGGCCGCTGCGGCGCAGCAATTATCCCATCGTGCTGCTGATCGCCGACCCCGAGGCGACCATCGACGCGGTCTGCATGGACGAGAGCCGCGGCGCCTACAAGGCGACCCGGCACCTCCTCGACCTGGGACACCGCACCATCGGCGTCATCAACGGCGCCAACCCGCTCGGCCATCTCGAAAAGCGCGAAGGGCACCGCCAGGCGCTGGCCGAGGCCGGGATCGAGCTCGATCTGAGCCTCCATGCCGTCGCTCGCGGCCATTCGCTAGAAAGCGGCTATTGGGCCGTCGATGCGCTGATGAACGGCGAGAAGAAGCCGACGGCCATCTTTGCCTCCAACGACTCCCTGGCGCTGGGTGCCCTGCGCTGGTGCAAAAAGCACAAGCTGCGCGTGCCCGAGGACGTCGCCATCGTCGGCATGGACAATATCGAGTTCGGCGAATACGCGACGGTGCCGCTCTCGAGCGTCAACTATGCCGTCGAGACCGTGACCCGGATGGCGGTGGACCGGTTGATGCGGCTGATCTCGGCCGGCGACCAGCTCCCGGCCCCCCGCGTCACGCAGATCGACCCCGATCTCGTCATCCGGGAGTCGACCATGGGAGCGGTGCGCTAGGCGCTATTCCGGCGCCACCATCTTCCGCAGCGTCTTGCGCAGCCGCCTGTAGCCCTTGTCGCCAATAGCAACGCGGATGTCGGTATCGATGGACTGGCGGATGCGGTCGGCCTCCTGCCGGGCGCGAAGCCCGAGTTCGGTGAGCCGGATGGTCTTGAGCCGCTTGTCGATCGGGTTGGCTTCGCGCGTCACCACGCCATCGGCCACCAGCTGATCGATGAACTGCTGCACCGCCTGCTTGGACATGCCCATGCGGGGCGCCAGCGCCGCTTGCGGCAGCCCCTCGGCTGGCACATGCGCCAGCACTTCCGACCGCGCCTCGGCAAAAAACGGAAAGCCCCGCGCCGCCACATCCTCGCGCAACCGCCGGTGCCACTGCACGGCCGCCAGCCCGAGAAGCTGGCCGAGATCGGCTTTTTCGCTCATGGTCCCCTCCGGAGCGTCAAGGCGCTTGATCATAACTGCGGCTAACCTCGCCGGCAACCGAAGCGCCGGCCCTGGGTTATCTGCCCATTCGGAGGAGGTTCAGATGGCCACCAAGCTCACCGATGCCGACCGCGATGTTGCTCTCGCCCGTCTGCCCGACTGGCACTACGACCCCAATGCCAATGCGATCGTCCGCGACTTCAAGTTCCACAACTTCACCGACGCCTTCGCCTTCATGACCAAGGTCGCCCTGCTCGCCGAAGCCGCCGATCACCACCCCGAATGGACCAACGTCTACAACAAGGTCCACATCGCGCTATCGACCCACTCCGCCGGTGGCGTGACCGAAAAGGACGTGGATCTGGCGGAGGACATCGACGGGTTGGGGGTGTAAGGGCTATTCGAAGAGCTCGGCATGCGTTCCGCAGCGGACGAAGCTGACCTCATTGCCTTCCAGCAGATAGATCAGCAGGAAGTCACCGCCGACATGGCATTCCCGATGATCCGACCAATTGCCCTGGAGTTCGTGGTCCTTCCACTCGGCCGTCAGTGGCGCATCGTTGGCGATGACCAGCATCATCACCTCCTTAAGCCGCACCATGTCGAACCGGCCTGAGCGCGACAGGCGCTCCCAGTCCTTGGCAAAATGGCGGGTATAGGAAGACTCCCGCGGCAGAGCCGCGCGCTTGCTACTTGCCGGCTTCTTTGTCGAGGGCATCGAAGAGTTCCTCCGCCGACGCCACACCCTTCCGCCTCGACTTCACGGTCGCTCTGGCTTCGTCCATGGCTTCACGCGTGACGGCATTGGGTATTTTCAACTCGAAGGGCAGCGCGCGCTCCTTCGCCACCCTGGTGAGGGTGATGCGAATGACATCGGACACGGTGAGACCCATCTCGGCCAAAACGGCCGCCGCCTCATCACGCATCTCTTCATTCACTCGCGCACGCACGAACGCCGTGGCAGCCATTTCAACCTCCTCGATTGAGCAACAATGTAGCTCAATCGAGCGACATATTCAATGACCCTACCTCTCCACCGCCTCCACATACCGCTCGACCGAGGCGGCGAGCCTCGCCTTGGCGTCCGTCTCCATCACGCGGTCCCACCAGGCCGAGTAGATGCGGTCGAAGGCGAAGGGGGCGGTGGTGGCGGCGATGCGGCGGACTTCACGCGGCGGGAGAGGGATGAGGTTGGGGTAGGAGTACATGAAGCTCACCCAGCGCGTGTCGGGCACCACCATGATGGTGTCGGCGGTGAAGATGGCGCCCTTGCCGCCGGCGCCGCCGGCCCAGTGCAGCCACGTGCTGCCAGTGAAGTGGCCGCCGCCGCGGACGAGGGTGACGCCCTGCCCCAGGTCGTGGCTGTCGCCGCTCCAGTAGGTGACATTGGGGCCCTGATGCACGACGTGGCGCTGCAACTCCTGGTGCAGCACGATCGGCACGCCGCCCAGCGCTTCGCTCCACTCGTTCATGGCGGTGAAGAAATGCGGGTGGCTGATGGCGATGGCGCGAACCCCGCCTTGCGCCTTGATGCGATTGACGGCCTCGTCGGTGACCAGCGGCGTGCAATCCCACATCACGCCGCCACCGGGCTGCGCGATGGCCAGCGCCCGCTGCCCAATGCCGATGCCGGGCGACGCGCCGACGCCGAGCAGGCCCGGCTCGAGATCGCGCAAATCGCTCTGGTGGTTCTTCCAGAGCTCGGCCTGCGTGGTCCAGCGCTGCCCGCCCGGCGGCAGATACTGCCGTTCGTCGAGGCAGATCGGGCACTCGGGCGGCGGTGTCTCGGACGGGGGAAAGCCGGTGCCGCAGGTGGCGCAGAAATAGCACGTCATGAATGGACCCTCTCGTTCGACCGACGAATCCCTAGCCGAGAAAACCGACGGCGCGAAGGTAGGGGGGCTCGGTCCATTACATGCCTGACGCTTCCCTATCCCCTCGCGGCCTTCCACGCCTCCAGTTCCTCCAGCGTCTCGCCGGCAGCTTCAATGGCGAACTGGTAGATGTCGAAGCTGGTGATGGCTTTGCCGTAATAGTCGGGCAATGCGCGGGCCTCGGTCTTGAGCCTCAAGATCAGGTCGCGGTCGGCGTTGGCAAGGTCGAGGCGGAGGTTGGTGTCGCGGGAATCGCGGATTTCGAAATCGAACGGGTCCCAGCCCCATATGTCGCATTTCCACGGATTGCCGGAAAAGTCGCGGAACTCGATACCCCAGTAGAGGCCGGCGCCGAGCGGGTGTGGGTCGACATAGTCGTTGATGAAGCTGGCCTTGTGGAGGACGAGGCCGACATCCTGGAACTGCCGGGCGATCTCGGAGGCGAGGTAGGCCCATTCGGCCCATTTGCTCGCCTCGACCGGCATGTGGATGTCGATATCGCGCCAGACCATCAGGTCGTAGCCGGCGCTGCCGGTGATCTTGACCTTGCCGAAGCGCTCGGTGAGCAAAGCATGGAGCCCGGACTGGCGGAGCAGCGTCCCGGCTTCAACCAGCAGCGTGCGGGCGGTTTCGGCGCGATCCTCGGCCGTTGCAATCATCAAAATACTCCTCCGGAATCAAAAAGCCTGGCCCCTTGCGAGGGCCAGGCTTCTGCTGAAATTCAGCGGCAAGGGCGAGTATGTCGCCTCCTGTTTATTCGGTCTTGGCCTCAGCGGCGGCAGCCTGCTCGGCAGCGGCGGCAGCAGCAGCCTCGGCGGCGTCCTTCTCGGCGAGCTCCTTGGCCAGCGCCTCGGCGGCGGCGATCTTCTCAGCCTCGCGGGCGTTCTTGGCCTCGAGAGCGGCATCGCGCTCGCCGGCTTCGATCTTGCGGGTGCGCGAGGAGGTCGACTCGAAAATACGGGCCGACTTACCGCGACGGTCGCGCAGGTAGTAGAGCTTGGCGCGGCGGACCTTGCCGCGCTTCAAGACTTCGATGCGGTCGATGTTCGGCGACAGGACCGGGAACACGCGTTCCACGCCTTCGCCGTAGGAAATCTTGCGGACGGTGAAGCTCTCTTCGATGCCGTGGCCGGAGCGGGCGATCACGACGCCCTCGTAGGCCTGCAGGCGCTCTTTGTCGCCTTCGCGGATCTTCACCCACACCTTGACGGTGTCGCCATGGGTAAAATCGGGACGCTGGGCCTTGGCGGCGAGCGCCTCGTACTGCTCTTTGTTGAGCTGTTCGATGATGTTCATCTGTTCAGTCTTCCGTTGATCTTTTCAATGGAGCGTTTCGCCGGTCTTTATGGGACTGGCCGCCCGGTCTTGGTTGCACGGATTGTTGTATGCGCTTATTGGCCCGCCACCCCGAAGGATGGGAGCGAGCGCGCGTATAGAGGAAGATGGGCCCGGAGTCTAGGGCTGG
>DASWWF010000287.1:0-2852 GCA_036401035.1 Devosia sp. | reverse complement strand
CCGACCAGCGGGGCGACCCAGAACAGCCAGAGCTGACCGATGGCACCGTTCTGGGCGAAGATGGCGGCGGCGGTCGAGCGGGCCGGGTTGACCGAGGTGTTGGTCACCGGGATGGAAATGAGGTGGATGAGCGTGAGGCTCAGACCGATCGCCAGCGGACCGAAGCCGGCCGGGGCGCTGGAACTGGTGGCGCCGAGGATGACCACGAGGAAGACGGCGGTCAGCACCACCTCGATGAGCAGGGCCGAAACCATGCTGTAGCCGCCGGGCGAGAGAGCATCGTAGCCGTTGGAGGCAAAGCCGCCGGGGATGTAACCGGCGACGCCAGAGGCGATGACATAGAGGATGCCGGCGCCGACGACGCCGCCGAGCAGCTGGGCGATCCAGTAGGGCACCAGTTCCTTGACGTCAGCGCGGCCGGCGAGGACAAGGCCGAGGGTGACGGCGGGGTTGAAGTGGCCGCCCGAGATGCTGCCCACCGCATAGGCCATGGTGACGACGCTCAGGCCGAAGGCCAGCGAGACACCGACAAAGCCGATGCCGACTTCGGGAAATCCGGCAGCCAGCACGGCGCTGCCGCAGCCGGCAAAGACGAGCCAGAACGTGCCGATGAACTCGGCGGACAATTTGCGGAACATGAAGCCCCTCCCCTGATGACGCTTCGCGCAGTTTAGTCCGGCGGGCGGATCGCGTGAATCGGGCGGGCGGGGTTTCCCACCGCTCAGTCGGGGAATTTCGGCAAAGCGCATTCCGCCACGCGCGAGGTCGGCGGCTGGTCAGCCCGCCCGATCAGCGCAAGCCGACTTCTTCGAGGAGACCCTGGCGCTTGGCGTCGTAGTAATAGCCGCGCGAGTAGTTGCGGACCGCCTGGTCCTGGTTGCGGCCGCCGACGATATAGGCGCCGGCGAGGTATTTGACGGCGTATTTGAGGTTGGTTTCGGCATCGAGCAGGCTGGAGGCATCGCCCCTGTAGCCCATGGACCGGGCCGTATCGTGCCGGATCTGCATCAGCCCCAGATAGGGGCCGTTGCGGGCATTGGGGTTGTAGCCGCTTTCGCGGGCGATGACGCGGCGGACCAGCGATTCCGGCACGTTATACTGGCCCGAATAGCGCGAGATCAGCCCATCCATATTGGTCGGGCCGGCCTGCGGCGCGGCGGCGAAAGCCATCGGGATGAAGGGTTCGGCATCGGCTTGGGGCATCGGCGCCGGTTCGGACGGGGCCACGGCGGCGACCTGCACCGGCTTGGCCTTGATGGGCATCAGGTTCTTGAGCCCGGCCACCGAACAGGCAGACAGCGCCAGCCCGGCGACGAGGCCGAGCGTGAGCTTTGCAGCGATGATGGCGGCGGATTTGCCCATGGCCTCCTCATAGCAGAAGGCGCAATGGACGGAAACTGCGTGTTAACCGAGGCGACCACCGGTCGCGCCTGCCTTTCCAAAGGGCTGATTTAGTGGCATTTTTCGAAAGGTTTAGGGGATCATTCGAAAATGAGCAGGAAGAGCGACGGGCAGCGCGTGGGATTCGGCGCGCGCCTACGTTACGCCTTCGACACCTCGATGTCGGCCGGGCCGATCGCGCTGATCGGCTGGCTGGCGGTGCTGTCGATCGTGGTGATCGCGGTGGCCGGGCTGGTGCTGGCGGTGACCGGCATCGCCCCGGACGGTGGCGAACGCATGGGATTTCTCGAAGCCATGTGGGCGAGCCTGATGCGCACGCTCGACGCCGGCACGATGGGCGCCGATGCCGGCTGGGGCTTCCGCGTTGTCATGCTGCTGGTGACCATCGCGGGCATTTTCGTGGTCTCGACGCTCATTGGCATCTTGTCCTCGGGCATCGAGGGCAAGCTCGACGAGCTGCGCAAGGGCCGCAGCCAGGTGCTGGAGAGCGACCACACGGTGATCCTCAACTGGAGCCCGTCGATCTTCGACATCGTCTCGGAACTCTCGATCGCCAATGTGAGCCGCAAGAAGCCGCGCATCGTCATCATGGCCGACAAGGACAAGGTGGAGATGGAGGACGAGATCGCCGCAAAGGTGCCGAACCTGCGCAATACGCGGGTGATCTGCCGCTCGGGCGACCCGACCGATCTCTACGACCTGTCGCTGGTGTCGCCGCAATCGAGCCGCTCGATCATCGTGCTGTCGCCCGAAGTGGAGGATGCCGAGCGGAACGATCCCGACAGCCAGGTGGTCAAGACCATCCTGGCGCTGGTCAACGACCCCAACCGCCGTGAAAAGCCGTACCAGATCGCCGCCGAAGTGCGCGACAGCAAGAATGCCGAGCTGGCGCGCGTGGTGGGTGGCAAGGAAGTGCAGCTGGTGCTGGCCGACGAGTTGATCGCCCGTATCGTGGTGCATTCGAGCCGGCAGTCGGGGCTTTCGGCGGTCTACTCGGAACTGCTCGATTTCGAGGGCTGCGAAATCTACACCATCGACCAGCCGGGGCTGAACGACCGCAGCTTCGGCGACGCCATGATGGCCTATGACGCATCGACGCTGATCGGCATCTGCGACTATGAGGGCCGTGTCTATCTCAACCCGCCGATGGAAACGCGGATGCAGGACGGGTTCAAGGCGATCCTGATCGCCGAGGACGACGCGGCGATCCGCATCTCACCCGATACGCCGCAGGTGGACAGCCGCGCCATCACGCTGCCGCAGCGCATAGAGAAGCGGGCCGAGCGTACGCTGATGCTGGGCTGGAACCGGCGTGGACCGATGATCGCCTTCGAACTCAGCCGCTATGTGGCGCCGGGCTCGCTGCTGACCATTGCGGCCGATACGCCGGAACTGCAGGACGAGATCGCGGCGCTGCAGGTCTCTGGCAGTAATCTCACGGTCGAATATGG
>DASWWF010000286.1:0-3119 GCA_036401035.1 Devosia sp. | reverse complement strand
GCGCCTCCGGCCCCACCCGGACATAGAGCCTGAGGGGCAGCACCCGGTCGGGCGCCAGTTCCAGCGGCACCGACTGCATGGTCTGCGTACCGTCATCGGCGAGCGAAATCTCGCCACCCGGCAGGCCCTCGAGCCGCAGTTCGACCGAACGCGGCGACGGCGTCATGTTGAGCACCTTGACGTCGTAGCCGTTGCGTACCGAGCCATCGCGCAGTTCAACATAGAGCGGGTTGCGGTCGTGCAGCACGTTGAGCGAGAGCGGCGAACGCAGCGACAGCACCGTCAGCATCGCGAGCCCGATGATGCCCCAGGCGAGGAAATAGACGACCGTCCGTGGCCGCACGATCGAGCGCCAGTCGGTGCGCTTGACGGCCGCAACAAGTTTTCCGGTGACGCTGTCGCGCACCTTTTTCGGATCGATCATCCGGCCTTCGCCGATCGCGAGCCGCATATTGTGGTTGTAGTCGTTGAGCGTGGCGTAGCTGATCAGGCCGCGGTCCTTGCCCAGCCGTGTCATCACGTCGTCGCAGGCGTCGATGCAGAGCGCGCAGGTGATGCATTCGAGCTGCTGGCCGTCGCGGATGTCGATGCCCATCGGGCAGACCACCACGCAGGCATTGCAGTCGACGCAGTCGCCCACGCTCTTGCCCTCGGTCGCCGCCTTCTTGGCGTGGCGGCTGCGCGGTTCGCCGCGCCAGGCATTGTAGGTGACGGTCAGCGAGTTCTCGTCGAGCATGGCGCCCTGGATGCGCGGCCAGGGGCACATGTAGGTGCAGACCTGCTCGCGCATGATGCCGCCGAAAGTGTAGGTCGTGGCGGTGAGAATCGCGATGGTGAAATAGGCGATCAGCGGCGCCTGCAGCGTCGCCACATCGACCAGCAGCGTCGGTGCATCGGCGAAGTAGAAAATCCAGGCGCCGCCGGTGGCGATGCCGATCAGCACCCAGATGACGTGCTTGCTCACCCGCTTCCAGATCTTGTCGAACGTATAGGGTGCCGCGTCGAGTTTGATGCGCGCGTTGCGATCGCCCTCGATGGCGCGTTCGACCGCGAGGAACAGGTCCACCCACACGGTCTGCGGGCAGGCATAGCCGCACCAGGCGCGGCCGACCGTGGAGGTGACGAGGAAAAGCCCGATGCCCGCCATCACCAGCATGCCGGCGACGTAGTAGAACTCCTGCGGCCAGATCTCGACCGAGAAGAAATAGAACCGCATGTTGGCGAGGTCGATCAGCACCGCCTGGTCCGGCGCGTAGGGACCGCGGTCCCAGCGCAGCCACGGGGTGACGTAGTAGATCGTCAGCGTCACCAGCATCACCAGCCACTTGAACCGCCGGAAGCGGCCATTGGCACGCTTGGGGAAGATCTTCTTGCGTGGCGCGTAGAGCGGCTGCCGCGTCTTGGCGGCGTTCACCGCCTCCACATCGTAGCGTTCGGTTTCCGGAGTATCCGCAAGCATGGTCGTCTCACTTTCGGGGCCAGCATCGGCGTACCCGCGCCGCGCGGCGTTGATTCAGGTCAATGTCGGACCCGGATTGGGATGAAGGGGAGCGCTTGCGGTCGCTCCCCTTCCCTCATGGCGGCAGCGACGCGTCCTAGAGGCCGCCACCGAGCCCATGAACGTAAACGGCCAGTTCCTTGACCGCCGCATCTCCGAGGCGCTCGCCCCAGGCGGGCATCACGCCGTGGCGCGGAGCCGCGATCTGTGCCTTCAGCGCAGCGAGCGTCCCGCCGTAGAGCCAGACCTTGTCGTTGAGCGATGGACCGCCGACATCGACGAGGCCCTCGCCGCCCTCGCCGTGGCACGAAGCGCAGTTCTCGGTGAAGAGCTGCTCACCCTCCGGGCTCGCCACACCGCCCTCGATGCCCGAGAGCGAGGCGACCTGCTTGGCCACCACGTCGATCTGCTCGGCCGTCAGCATGCCGTCGGCGAGGAAATTGGGCATGTAGTTGTAGTGCGTGTCGGGGTCGACCGGCGAGCGCGCGCCATGCGCGATGGTCGCATGGATCTGGTCGATCGAGCCGCCCCACACCCACTCGTCGTCATTGAGGTTGGGGTAGCCCTCCGAGCCCGTCGCACCGGTGCCATGGCACTGGCTGCAATAGACCTTGAACAGCGACTTGCCGCCGGCGCTGGCGAAGCGGGTCAGGTCCGCATCGCTGAGGATGTCGGCGACTGGCGTCTCCGCCACCTTGGTCAGCATCGTGCCCTGCGCCGCCTTTGCCGCCGCAAGGTCGGCATCGAAATCGGCGCGGCTCGAATAGCCGAGGAGCCCCGTGGTAGCCGACGAGATCAGCGGCCAGGCCGGGAAGGCTATGGTATAGGCGATGGCCCAGACGATGGTGCCGTAGAAGGTCCACAGCCACCAGCGCGGCAAGGGCGTATTGAGCTCCTTGATGCCGTCCCAGTCATGACCGGTGGTCTGGGTGCCGGTGGGTTCGTCGATATGCTTGTCGCTCACTGCCGGTCGCTCCCCTGTTCGTCCTTGAGGGGGATCAGTGCCGCCGCCTGGGCGTGCGCCTTGGCGCCCGGGCGGACGATCATGAAGACGACGGTCAGGAAGATCGCCATCATGTAGAGCAGCCCCCAGCTGTCGGCGAAGTGCCGGAGCATGTCGTAGAGTGCGGTTTCCATTTCGGGCTCCTCAGCGGTAATTGGCCTTGGCGTCGTAGGTCGAGAAATCGACCAGCGTGCCCAGCATCTGCAGGTAGGCGACGAGCGCATCCATCTCGGTGATCCGCCCCGGATTGCCGTCGAAATCCTCGGCACGGACATTGGCGTAGCGCGCCAGCAGGCCGGAGGTGTCGGCATCGGGCGTCGCCTGCGCCGTGAGGTCGGCCTGGGCATGGATGATGGCGTCTTCGCTGTAGGGCACGCCCACCATCGCGTTGGCCTTGAGGTGGCCGGCAATGTTGGTGGTGTCGAGCGTAGTCTCCGACAGGAAGCCGTATTTCGGCATGATCGACTCGGGCACCAGCGCCTGCGGGTTGGTCAGGTGCTCGACATGCCACTCGTCCGAATAGCGGCCGCCGACCCGCGCCAGATCCGGCCCGGTGCGCTTCGACCCCCACTGGAACGGATGGTCGTACATCGACTCCGCCGCCAGCGAGTAGTGGCC
>DASWWF010000285.1:0-7796 GCA_036401035.1 Devosia sp. | reverse complement strand
TGTTGGCCGGCATCGACGCCAGCGACGAGCTTGTCGCGTGGGCGGCGGAGGAGGACCTGCCGGTGGTGCTGGTCAACGGCTCCGACCCGCAGATGCGATGGAGTTCGGTCGCGCCGGCCAACTTCTACGGCGCGCTCAGCGCGACGCAGCGCCTGCTCGATGCGGGGCATCGCAAGATCCTGCATTTCACGCAGGAATCGCGCCCCACCATCGCCGAACGCCGCCGCGGCTTCGAGGCGGCGATCAAGGCGGTGCCGGGCGCCAAGGGCATCGTCATCGACAGCCGCGATATCCCGCGTCCCGAATTTACCGAGCGCCTGGTTCGCGGCGAATATGACGTCTCGGCCGTGTTTCTCTGGAACGACGTGATCGCCGTGCATGTGCTCGAGGCGGTGGTGAGCGCCGGGCTCGGTGCGCGCTATTCGATGATCGGCTTCGACGATCTGCCCATCGCTTCGCTCGCTACGCCGCGGCTCAGCACCGTGCATGTCGACCGCGAGGCCATCGGTGTCGGCGCCATCCGCCTGCTGCGCCAGCAGATGGAGGGCGACCGGGCGGTGCAACAGCTCGAAATCGGCGTCAGCCAGGTCGCGGGCGACACCATCCATCCGCGCTGAACTGGTTGCATTTTTTGCGCTGATGCAAATTTTGCTTGAGGCGGTCGCGGATTGACCCTACGAGTCCACTCCTGATGAGCGGTGATGCAAGCCGCCAAGGTGGAGTTCCGACGTGAGCAGTTTCGATCCGGCCCGGTTCAATCCGATGTGGGGCAATCCGCTCCGGACCCGGGCGGACGTCGAAATGGCCCTGCGCGACTCCTTCCAGCCGCTGCTGCCGCATTTCTCCGAGGGCGGCGCGCGGGTCCGCCTCAATGGTGCCGCGGCGCATTTCGATCGCGCCGCCGCCGATCTCGAAGGTTTTGCCCGGCCGCTCTGGGGGCTGATCCCGCTGACCGTGGGCGGTGGGCATTTTGAACACTGGGACCTCTACCGCCGCGGCCTCGCCAACGGCATGGATCCGGACCACCCGGAATATTGGGGGCCGGTCAACGGCACCGACCAGCGCCAGGTCGAGCTGGCCGCCATCGGCCTCGCCATGCGCATGGTGCCCGAGCATATCTGGGACCCGCTCGACGATCGCGCCAAGGGCAATATAGCGGCCTATCTCAAGCAGGCGCGCCAGCATGCCTATGCCAACAACAACTGGAAGTTCTTCCGCGTCCTCGTCGATCTCGGGCTCGAGCAGTGCGGCGTCGAGTTCGACCGCCAGCTGACGGTCGATTATCTCGACGAGATCGACGGCTTCTACCTCAGCGATGGCTGGTATCGCGACGGCATCGTCCGCCGCGTTGACCACTACATTCCTTTCGCCATGCACTTTTATGGCCTGCTCTACGCCCGGCTACAGAAGGGTGACGACGCCCGCGCCGAGCGGCTGCTCGACCGGGCGCGGCTCTTCGCCGGAGAAGTGCAGCACTGGTTCGACGAGGATGGTGGGGCGCTCGCCTTCGGCCGCAGCCTTGCCTATCGCTATGCCTGCGGCGGCATCTGGGGCGCGCTGGCCTATGCGGGCGTCGAGGCGCTGCCCTGGGGTGTCATCAAGGGCCACTATCTCCGGCACCTGCGCTGGTGGAGCAAGCTGCCGATCGCCGATCGCGACGGCATCCTGTCGGTGGGCTACGGCTATCCCAACCTCTTCATGTCCGAGAGCTACAACTCGGCCGGCTCGCCCTATTGGGCGTTCAAGGCCTTCCTGCCGCTGGCGCTGCCGGCGGACCATCCGTTCTGGACAGCCGAAGAGGCGCCAGCGACGTTCGGACCCGAGCCGATCCCGTTCCGCCATCCCGGCATGGTGATGATGCATACGCCCGGCAATGTCACCGCGCTCGCCACCGGCCAGCAGAACTGGGAGATGCGGGCGGGGGCGGAGAAATACGCCAAGTTCGTCTACTCCTCGCGCTATGCCTTTTCGGTCGAAGTGCACGAGCGGAGCTACAACCAGGGCGCCTTCGACGGCATGCTGGCGCTCTCGGACGACAACCGGCACTACAGGGTGCGCGAGGAAAATGCCGTGGCGCAGATCGCCGGCAATGTGCTCTTTTCCAAGTGGCATCCGTGGAAGGACGTGACGGTCGAGACCTGGCTGATGCCGGCTTCGCCCTGGCACATCCGCGTTCACCGCATCACCAGCCCGCGCGAACTCCACGCCACCGAGGGCGGCTTTGCCGTCGGCCGTGCCGACTTCAACACCGATGAGTGGGGCGAGGAAACCCATCGCGCCTTCGCCCGCACGCCGACTGATCTCAGCGCCATTGTCGATCTGGGTGGCGGCGGCCGGACGGGCAGGGCCCACAAGGCGCTGCCCAACACCAACCTCATCCATGCCCGGACGCTGGTACCGCAACTGCGCGGTCCCATCGCCCCCGGCGTCACCGTGCTCGTCACCGCCGCCATGGCGCTGCAGGCTGGTCCGGGCGCCGAAGCCGCGCTCGCCGCGCCGCCGCCGCTGCCCGATCTGGCGGAGCTTGAAGCGCTCATCGCCAAGAGCGGCGTCGAGGTCAGTGCCATTCAGGTTCCGGAGCGGTTCTGATGCGGCCTCGCCTCGCTTTCGCCATGGCCCCGGGCAAGACCCGCTTCGTCTTCGACGAGGCGGCCCTGTCGCGCCTCGCCGAAATCTGCGACGTGCTCACGCCCGAGCCGCTCACCGACCTTTCGACGGAGGCCGCGCGCAGCGTGCTGGCCGATACCGAAATCCTCGTCAGCGGCTGGGGCTGCCCGTTCATCTCGAAGGATATCGTCGCTGCTGCGCCCCGTTTGAAACTTATCGCCCACGCGGCCGGCACGGTGAAGTATCACCTCGACCCCTCCGTCTACGAGGCCGGCATCGCCGTCACCAATGCGGTGGATGCCAATGCCATTCCGGTGGCCGAGTTCACGCTGGCGATGATCATCCTCGCCAACAAGCGCGTCTTCGAATTCCGCGACATCTATCGCGCCGATCCGACACGGCGCTCCAGCCATGCGCTGATGGACGCGCCGATCGGCAACTACCGCAAGACGGTGGGTATTGTCGGTGCCTCGCATATCGGCCGTCGCGTCATCGATCTGCTGAAGCCGCTCGATCTCGATGTGCTGCTCTACGATCCGCATGTGCGTCCCGGCGATCCCATCACGCGCGAGGCCGAACTCACCGGCCTCGACGATCTCATCGCGCGCTCCGATGTCGTGTCGCTGCATGCCCCGTCGCTGCCCTCGACCCGCCATATGATTGGGGCGCGCGAGTTGAGTCTGATGCGCGATGGGGCGACTCTGCTCAACACGGCGCGCGGTGCGCTGGTGGACGAAGCAGCGCTGGTCGCCGCGCTCGAGCCGGGCCGCATCTTCGCGATCATCGACGTCACCGACCCCGAGATTCCGCCGGCCGGTTCGGCGCTCTACCGCCTGCCCAACGTGTTCCTAACGCCGCATATCGCCGGCGCCATCGGCACCGAGCGGTCGCGCCTGGGCAACCTCATCGTCGACGAGATCGAGCGCTTCATCGCCAAGGCGCCGATGCTGCACCAGGTGGCGCAGTCGGCGCTGACGCTCATCGCCTGATCCATCACGGACTCGATCCTGTCGGCACGCTGCGGCTTTCCGCGGCGCGCTGCCGCTTTGTCTCGCCACCCTCTCTCCTGACCGTCCGCGACTCCCGGTAGAGTGCTGCTGCAGTTGAGGCACGTCCCTCAAAATCCACGTTTTAAAACGTTTGCAATCGGACTGAAAACGTTTAAAACTTTTGACCAAGCTCAGGGAGGAGCGCAAGTGGCAGGTCTGACTCTCCGCGAATTGGCGGCCAGACTCGACATATCCGTCGGCACGGTTTCCCGTGCTCTTTCGGGCGATACCGCCATTGCCTTGAAGACGCGCGAGCGCGTCACCGAGGCGGCCAAGCAATATGGCTACGTGCCCAACATGGCGGCGCGCCAGCTCGTCTCGGGGCGTTCGGGCTTCGTCGGTTTCGTGATACCGGTGCGCGGCCCCAACTTCATCGACTCCTATCTGGGCGAATTCCTCACCGGCCTCGGTGAGGGCCTGGTCGAGCACGGCATGGATCTCTTCATCGCCACGGTGCCGGCCGGCCGCTCCGAACTCTCGGTGCTGCGGCATGTGGTGGAATCCGGCCGCGCCGATGGCGTGGTAGTGCCGCGTATCGGCGAGGCGGACGAGCGACTGGCCTATCTGCTCGATCGCAATTTCCCCTTCGTGGCGCATGGCCGCATGCTCGATTCATCGGCCAGCTTCAACTGGCTCGATGCCGACAGCAACGCTGCCTTCAGCGAGGCCTTCGACCTGCTCTACGACCTCGGGCACCGGCATTTCGGCCTCGTCTCGATTTCCGATCCGATGACCTTCCGTCACCTGCGTGAGCGCGGCCTGCGCGACGCCATCGCACGGCGTGGCGATCCCAATGTGATCCTCGACGTCGCCAGCGCACCGCGCTTCGATCGCGGCGCGACGGTGGCGGCGGTCAATTCGCTGATCCATGCCGAGCGACGGCCGACAGCGATCATCGGGCTCTTCGACGAACTCGCGCTGACCATCATGGAAGAAGCGTCGCGGGCCGGGCTTTCGATCCCCCGCGATCTCTCGGTGGTCGGCTTCGACAACATCACCGCTGCCGCCTACGCGCCGCCCGGCCTGACCACGTTCGAAGCCCGCACGCGGGACTCGGCGCGCGAGATCGCCGGCATGCTGGTCAGTGTCATCGAGAAGAAGCCGGTAACACCGGTCACCAAGCTCATTGCGCCCAAGCTCGTGGCGCGTGCCAGCCACGGACCCGTCCCCGAAACGGTCCGAAAACTCTAGTTCAACAGGGAGGAGACAAGACGTGAGACGCACACTCAAGACTCTCGCCATCGCCACGATGGCAATCGGCCTCGCAGCCAGCACCGCCAATGCACAGACGCTGTTCTGGTCGAACCAGGCCGTGCCGGTCGAAGAGACCCAGAAGATGCGCGAGCAGGTGCTCAAGGACTTCCCCGGCGGCGTGGATTTCCAGCCGCAGGAGCCGGGTCCGTTCATCACCCGTATCCAGGCTGAGACCGAAGCGGGCTCGGGCTCCATCGGCGTGGTCGGCGGCCTCTATGGCGACCTCGCCAACTTCGCCGACAGCTGGGTCGACCTCTCCGATGTCGATCTCACGGGCATCAATGTCAGCCCGGCCTTCATGGAACTGGGCAAGTTCGGTACGTCCGAGCAGAAGTTCCTGCCCTGGATGCAGGCCAACTACGTGATGGCCGCCAACAAGCAGGCGCTGCAGTATCTGCCCGAGGGCGCCGACATCAACAACCTCACCTATGACCAAGTGATTGCCTGGGCCAAGAACCTCGCCGAGCAGACCGGCTCGCCGAAGTTCGGCTTCCCGGCCGGCCCGAAGGGCCTGAAGCACCGCTTCTTCCAGGGCTTCCTGCTGCCCGCCTACACTGGCTCGGAAGTGACCAAGTTCCGATCGGCCGAGGCCGAGGAGGCCTGGGGCAAGTTCAAGGAACTGTGGCAGTACGCCAACCCGGCTTCGACCAACTACGACTTCATGCAGGAGCCGCTGCTGACCGGCGACGTGTGGCTGGTCTTCGACCACATCGCCCGCCTGTCGGAAGCCTTCAACCAGAAGCCGGACGACTTCGTCGCCTTCCCGGCGCCCAAAGGTCCCAAGGGTCGCGCCTTCATGCCGGTGCTCGCCGGCATCGCGGTCCCCAAGAGTTCGCCGGACGTTGCCAAGTCCAAGGAACTGATCAAGTACATGATGCAGCCCGAGACCCAGGTCGCGACGCTGCTCGCCACCAACTTCTTCCCCACCACGGACGCCGCACTGCCGGCCGATCTGCCGGCTTCGGCCCGTGCACTCGGCCCCGCCGTGCAGGCCATGACTGCCTCGCCCGATGCCCTGCCGGCCCTGCTGCCGGTCGGTCTCGGCGACAAGGCGGGCCAGTTCAACCAGGTCTATATCGACACCTTTGAGCGGATCGTGCTGGCCAACCAGCCGGTGCGTGAGGTGCTCGACCAGCAGGCCGAAACGCTGCGCCAGCTGATGGTCACCACCGGCGCGCCGTGCTGGCTGCCGGATGCCCCGTCCGAGGGGCCGTGCCCGGTCGAATAAGGTCCTCCCGACCTTCGCCGCCCGGGGCTTCGGCTCCGGGCGGTTCCAGTCTTCCGGTGAGGCGGAACGATGAACAGCAAGACATTGCCCTACCTGCTGCTGGCGCCGGCGACGATCTTCCTCGTCGTCTTCTTCCTCTGGCCGTTCCTGCAGATCGCCTGGCTCGCCTTCACCACCGATGGCGGCTTCACCATGCAGCATTTCCAGACCATGGCGAGCAACTGGAAGTTCTGGCCGACCTTCTGGAACACCATCATCCTCGCTGCCATCGTGGTGCCGCTGCAGCTGGTGATGGCGCTGGCCATGGCGCAGGTCGTCGCCAAGCTCAACTCCGCGCGCAACACGATCCTCTATATCTTCACCATCCCGCTCGGTCTCTCCGACCTCGCAGCGGGGATCATCTGGCTCGCCATCTTCGAGCAGTCGGGTTTCCTCAATTCCATGCTGGTGGGGCTCGGCATCGTCGAGCGGCCGATCCTCTTTCTCGGCTACCAGAACCTCTGGGTCATCTTCATCGCGGTGATCCTCGCCGAACTCTGGCGCGCCACCGCCATCGTGATGGTCATCCTCGTGTCCGGCATGGGGCTGATCCCCAAGGAATATTATGAGGCGGCGGAAGTGTTCGGGGCAGGGCCGTGGAAGCGATTCGTCAAGGTGACGCTGCCGATGCTGAAACCCTCGATCCAGACGGCGCTGATCCTCCGCACCATCGCGGCCTTCGAGGTCTTCGCCGTGGTGGTGGCGCTCGGCGGCACGACGCTGCCGGTGCTGGTGGGCGAAACCTTCAACTGGCAGTTCGCGCTCAACGATCGCAACGTCGCCGCCGCCTTCGCGCTGGTCATTCTCGCCATCTCGATTGCTGCCACGCTGGTGTTCCTGCGCGTGCTGCGGACGCCCAAGGGAGCCACGATATGAGCGCCGCCGTCGCCACGGCCGACAAGCCGCGCGCCGTCTCCGATATCGGCCGCGCAGGCAAGTTCCTGTTCTGGACCAGCGTGGTGCTGCTCTGCGCCTGGGTGCTGGTCCCGATCTATCTCCTCGCCGTCAACACGCTCTCCTCGCCGCAGGAGGTGACCGCCTTCCCCAAGACCGGCGTGCCCAGTTTCGACATGGGCTCGATCCAGTTCTTCCTCTCGTTCGAGGGCGTGCTCAAAGCCCTGTGGAACTCGGTGCTGGTGGCGGTGCTGACCATGATCCTCTCGATCGCCATCGGCGCGCCTGCCGGCTATGCGCTCAGCCGCTTCGAGTTTCCGGGCAAGGCGACGTTCCGCATGCTGGTGCTGATGACCCGCGCCTTCCCGCTGCCGCTCCTGGCGCTGCCGATCGCGGTAATGTTCATCCGTATCGGCCTCGACGATACGCCGATCGGGCTGGCGCTGGTGCACACGACGCTCGCCATCCCGTTCGCGGTGCTCATCACCTTCTCGATCTTTTCGGGCATCCCGCTCGAACTCGAAGAAGCCGCGTGGACGCTGGGCTGCAACCGGTTGCAGGCATTCCAGAAGGTGGTGCTTCCCCTGGTGCTGCCGGGGATTACGGCCTCCGCCATCTTCGCCTTCACCATCTCGTGGAATGAAGTGTTCGCCGCCTCGGTGCTGACGGTGCAGAACCGCACGCTGACGGCGTTCCTGCTCCAGTCGCTCTCCGTCTCGCCGCTG
>DASWWF010000284.1:0-2728 GCA_036401035.1 Devosia sp. | reverse complement strand
CGGATCAGCGGGTTGGTCACCGCATAGTCGGCAACCGACAGCAGCGTCCGGCGCGCCAGGAAACGCATCGAATTTGCCAATCTGTCGTCCCTTGCCCTCGAAGCGCCCCCGGACCCCAGATAGTGCGGGAGGAGTCCGTTTGCCAACTCTTTACTATTCAGCGGCGGCGGAACCGCGCAATGAAGAACCCGTCGAGCGTATCGCCCTTTCCCCCGGAATCGCCAAGCGAAATTCCCGGATGGGTGCGGACGTGACCGGCCGGCGTGACCGTCATTGCCAGCCCGGGCAGCTCCTCGGCACGCACCGGATCGGCCACCAGTTCGGGCATCGATTCGGCGATCCAGCGCGCCTGCGCCTCGCCCTCGTCGGGCTCGAGCGAACAGACGCAATAGACCAGCACACCGCCCGGTTCGAGCAGGGTTACGGCATGGGAGATGAACCGCCGCTGAAGCGCCACGCGCCCGGCAATGTCCTTGGCCGACCGATGCCAGACCACTTCGGGATGCCGCCGGAACGTGCCCGTGGCCGAGCACGGCGCATCGAGCAGCACGCCGTCGAATTTTTGCCGGCCCTCATAGACCGTGCCATCGGCCTCGACCACTTCGGCCACATAGCTCAGCCGCTTGAGATTGTCCCGCAGCCGGTCGAGCCGGGCATGGTCGTTGTCGAGCGCGGTGACCTGATAGCCGGCTTTGACCAGTTGCGCCGTCTTGCCACCCGGCGCCGCGCAGAGATCGAGCACCCGCCCGCCGGCCTTGGCCGTGAGCAGTCGCGCCGGGATCGCCGCCGCCGCGTCCTGCACCCACCAGCGCCCGTCGCTATAACCCGGCAATTCGCTGACCGGCGCATCGCGACTATCGACCCGGATCGTGTCGGCCGAGATGGCTCGCCCGCCCAGCAGTTCGACCAGCACCGGATTGTCGTGCTTGAGGGTGAGATCGAGCGGCGCGCCGTCGACCAGCGCGGTCGCGAAATCCGGGATCACCTCGCCATAGGCGCCGGTCCAGGTCGATTTCAACCATTCAGGAAACAGCAAGTCGTCGGGCAGCGCGCGATACTGCTCCGCATCCGCCTGCGCACGCCTTAATATGGCGTTCATCAATGCGGCGAGATGGTGGCTTTTGGGGTCGCGCTTGACCGCCTCGACGGCGAGGAACAGCGCCGAATGGTCGCCCATTTCGGGCAAAAAGATGAGCTGCGCCAGGCTGAGCCGCAGCACCGCTTCGAAGCTGCCGCTCTTTTTCGGCAGCCCCTTGTCCAGCAATTGCCCAATGACCTCAGTGAGTTGGCCGTGGCGCCGCAACGCTGTCGTCACCAGCCGGTTGGCCAGCGCCCGGTCGCGCCCGTCCGCCACCTCGCCGGCCGTCAGCGGCGAGAGATTCTCCCCCGCCAGCACCGACCGAAGCTTGGCCACGGCCGCGAGCCGCAGGCCAAGCCCTTGAACAGTCTTCGTTTTTGCCAAACTCTATTTAGCCCCAGGGGCCCCGCTGATTGCTGCTGCCGCCTTCGCTACCCCCAATCGGAGGCACGCGCCAGCCGCTATTGCGCGGCGCACTCTCCAACGGCCGCCGCGCCGGCTCCTGCCGGTCATAGCGCCGCCCGGTCCGGTCCACCTGCATCTCGCCAGCCAGCCGCTGCAACTGATCGATCCGGTTCTCCACATTCGGGTGCGTCGAGAAGAGATTATCCATCCGCGCGCCACTGAGCGGGTTGAAGATATACATGTGCGCCATCGCCGGATTGCGCTCAGCCGCGACATTCACCGTCCGGTGCGAGAGCTGCGAAATCTTCGAAAGCGCCGAGGCCAGAGCCAGCGGATCGCCGGAGATTTCCGCGCCATCCTTGTCGGCCTCATATTCGCGCGTGCGGCTGATCGCCATCTGCACGAGGCCGGCCGCCAGCGGCGCCAGGAACACCATCAGCAGCGCACCGACGCCGCCCAGCGGGTTATCGCGATTGTTGCCGCCCCCGAAGAACAGCCCGAACTGCGCCAGCATCGAGATGGCGCCCGCCATGGTGCCGGTGACGGTCATGGTAAGCGTGTCGCGGTTGCGGATATGGGCCAGCTCGTGCGCAATGACGCCCGCCACCTCATTGGGCTGCAGGTAGTTGAGCAGGCCCGTCGATACGGCGACGGCAGCATTGTTGGGGTCGCGGCCGGTGGCAAAGGCATTGGGCTGCTGGGTGTCGATCAGGTAGATCTTCGGCGTCGGAATCCCGGCCTGGCGAGAGAGCCGCTCGACCATCCTATAAAGATCGGGCGCCGCGCGCGGATCGACCTCACGGGCGCCCTGCATCGAGAGCACCATCTTGTCCGAATTCCAGAAGGCAAAGAGGTTCGTCACCGCCGCAACGCCGAAGGCGATCAGCATGCCGTTGGTGCCGCCGATGAAATAGCCCACCGCCATGAACAGCGCGGTGAGCACCGCAAAGAGGATACCGGTACGCAGGAAGTTGAGCATCGTCTTGATCCCAAACCTCGACTTGAGGAACTTTCATCCCGTAAAATGGTGTAGGCCCGTTCCCGAGCCAAGACCACATGACGAAACTGTAATCCTGAGCCAATGCCGGAAGTTCCTGACCCACAAGAGCCTGCGACACCGCGCCCGCCGCTGACCCCGGCCGCCCAGCGCGCGCTAGAGGAAGCCGAAGCCCGCCGCAAGGCCATCGACGAGCGCGCCGCCAGCCTGCCCAGGGAAGTCGACGGCCGCGGCGGCCTCGACCCCAA
>DASWWF010000283.1:0-6088 GCA_036401035.1 Devosia sp. | reverse complement strand
GCGGCCCATCAGCGGATCGCCGCTCGCGGTCTCGCCGGTGAGGCAGAGGCTGGCAAAGGCAGCGAAGAGGCCGCAGAGCACATAAGCCTGGATGCGGATCTGGCCGACCTTGAGGCCGGTCTGGAAGGCCGCCGCGCGCTGGCCGCCGACGGCTGAGAGATGCTTAAAGAAGGGCCGGCGAACGATGACAACGGTGATGATCAGCGCGGCGACGAAAATCCAGTAGACGAAGGGCAAGCCGAGCAGGCTGCCGCCATAGGTGCGCCAGTATTCGGACGGTACCGGCAGGCCGGCGGTGGGCAGCACGAAGAGCGCGAGGCCGCCGAAGATGATGCCAGTGGCGAAGGTGGTGACAATGGCCTGGAAGCGGAGGAGGGCAATCAGCACGCCATTGAGCAGGCCGCAGGCGACGCCGACCAGTATGCCTACGGCGAGGCCGCCGAGCACGCCGAGCGGGCCGCCGCCCAGCGCGGCAATGGCGGTGACGGTCACCACATTGACCAGCGCCACAATCGAGCCGACCGAAAGATCGATATCGCCGCCGAGCACGACATAGGTCTGGCCGATGGCGACCAGCACCACGGGCAGGAACAGTGTCAGGTTCGATTTCAGAGAACCGGGGCTGACGAGGTTGGGCTGCAGGATCCAGTTGACGACAAAGAGCGCGATCAGAGCGCCGAGCGTCACCAGCCAGATGCGATCGCGGAAGAGATTCAGGACACCGGTCATGCAACCTCTCCATAAGCGGCATTGGTGAGGTGGAAGCTGGTCAGGGTGTCGCCGCTCAATTCGCCCGAGATGGCGCCAGAGTTGAAGACCAGGATGCGGTCGCAGAGCGAGAGCAGTTCGGCGTCTTCGGAGGCGTAGAAGATGATGCTGGTGCCCTTGTCGGCGAGTTCGCGCACGAGGGCGAAGAAGTCGGCCTTGGCGGCGAGGTCGATGCCCTTTGTGGGATCGTCGAGCAGCAGCACCGGGGCGTTGGTGGCGAGCCAGCGGGCGATGAAGATCTTCTGCTGGTTGCCGCCCGAGAGCGAGCCGATCGGGGCTTCCATGCCGGCGTATTTGGTGTTGAGCGAGGCCGCGGCTGCCTCGAAGCGGGCCTTGAGGTTACGCGGCCAGATCAGCGCCATCTTTTCGCGGACGAAGGTGGCGGCGGCGATGTTCTCGAAGATCGAGCGGCCGTGCAGCGCCGCATCGCGGCCTCGGTCGCCGGAGACGTAGGCGAGGCCGGAGCGGATGGCTTCGGCGGGCGCCTTGATCGTCACCGGCTTGCCGTCCAGTTCGATGCTGCCCGAGGAGAAGGGCAGGGCGCCGAAGAGGCCTTGCAGCAGCGCCGACTGGCCCTGGCCCTGAAGGCCGCCGAGACCGAGGATCTCGCCCGGCTGCAGGGTCAGCGAGACATTGGCGAGGCGGCGGCTGGTGGCGTTCTTCACCACGAGGCGCGGCGTCGGGCTCGGGGCACGGGCGGCGCGTTCGACGCGGTCGTGGATGGTGACTTCGCCGACCATGGCATGCACCACGGCATCGCGATCCGTTTCCCTGGTGGCGTAGCTCGAGACGAAGGCGCCGTTGCGCATGACGGTGATGCGGTCGGCGATCTCGAAGATCTCGTCCATGCGGTGGGAAATGAAGATGGTGGAGACGCCCCCGGCCTGCAGCTCGCGCAGGATGTCGAAGAACAGCGCCACCTGTCGCCGATCGAGCGCGGCGGTCGCTTCGTCGAAGATGATGAGTTTCGGTTTGCGCGCCAGAACTTTGAGGATTTCGACGAGCTGGCGCTGATCGGGCGAGAGCCGCGAGACCAGCGCATCGGGGGTGAAGCCGGCGCCGGCGACTTTTGAGAAGCGGGCGATCAACGCCTCGGTATCGGTGCGCGCCTGCTTGCTGTCGACGAAGCCACCGGCGCCGGTGCGTTCGCGACCGAGGAAGATGTTGTCTGCGATCGAGAGCTGCGGGATCAGCGACAGCTCCTGGTAGAAGAGGGCGACGCCGAGCGCTTCGGCTTCGCGGGGCGAGCGCAGCACGGCTTCGACGCCATTGAGGCGGAGCGTGCCGCTGTCGCGTGACACGGTGCCGGCGACGATCTTGCAGAGGGTGGATTTGCCGCTGCCATTGGCGCCGAGCAGAGCGTGGATTTCGCCCGGCAGCACCGTCAGGCTGCCGTCCGACAGCGCCACGACGGCGCCGAAGCGCTTCTGGATGCCGATGGCTTCGAGGACCGGGGTCATGGGTGTCCGCTCGGGTTTCTACTGGCGCAGCATCTTGCCCGGCTGCCGGCATAAGGCAATCGGCCGGGGCCGGCAGCACACAGCCGGTCGCGGGGCAAAAGCGGCGAAAATCAGGGAAAGGTGGGATCGGACGCGCGGCGCCCGATCCCCGGAGGCAGCTTACTTGAAGAAGCGGGCCTTGGCGTCGTCGGCCGACAGTTCCTGGGTCACCGACCAGTGACCCGGCTTGCCATCGGCAGCAGCGACCGCATCAGCAAGGTTGTCATTGCTGATGAACGGGATGTCGAGGAACACGGCGTTGCCGTAGACACCGCCAAAGATGCCGTCCTTGAACTCGTTGCCCTGCAGGCGGAGCACGGCGACGTTGAGGGCCGAAGCCATCACGCCGGGCGGGTTCACCGAAGCGGCGGAGTTGTACTTGCCGGCGCTCCACAGATCGAGGAAGTCCTTGCGGACTTCGCCGGTGGCGGCGATCGTACCGGTCTTGCCGGCGGCTTCAATAGCCCGCCAGGCGCCGGCAGCCATGCCGTCCTGCACGTAGACGCCGTTCAGGTCCGGATAGGTGGCGAGCAGATTCTGCATGGTCTGCTGACCCTGGGCCTGGTCCCAGTTGGCGTTGGCAGCGTTGACGATCTTGATGTCCGGGTGAGCGGCCAGGGCCTCGTTGCAGCCGGCGGCGCGCATTTCGTTGGCCGGGTGGCCGGCGACGCCGTTGATGGTCACGACATTGCCCTTGCCGCCGAGGGTGTCGGCGAGCCAGGCGCAGCCCTTGCGGCCGTAATCGGTCTGGTCGATGCCGACATAGATGGCGTCGGGCGAGGACACTTCGGCGTCTGTAGCGATGACCAGGATGTTGGCTTCCTTGGCCTGGGCGAAGACCGGGTCGAAGGCGGTGGGGCTGTTGGGGTTGATGATGATGGCGTTGACGCCTTCATTGATCATGTTGCGGACGGCGCCGATCTGGCCCTGCACGTCCACGTCCGAGCTCTGGATCACGAGCTCGATGTCGACGCCCTTTTCCTTCCAGGCGGCAGCGGCGGCCTGGGCTTCTTCGATCATCTGGGTGCGCCATTCGGAGCCGACCCAGCCGTTCGACAGGCCGATCTTGTAGCTTTCGGCCATAGCCGTGCCGGACATGAACGCGACGGCGAGCGTCGCGAGCGCGAGAACTTTCTTCATGGATAACCTCCCAAGGCCTCAGACCTGAATGGCCCGAGTTGCTTCCGTCTCCCCGAGGGGGCGGACGTGGGCGAGACTATGTAACCGGTTACATTACGGAGTCAAGTAACCGGTTACATTTGCGGGAATCGGGGGGATTTGAGCAGGGCGAGCGCAGAAGCCGCGCGGTGGCGCCGCACGTCGAGTCGGGTGGGGATGCTCGCAACCGGGCACGCGGAGGGCAGCGATGTTCCGGCGGCAAAGAGTTTTGCACAGGCCGCGGCGCGCTCGTTCGTTCCGAAACCGTCGCGAAATCAACAAAACCTGCCTGTGAGAGGCCTGCGTTCATCGGATCGTCGCGGAACCGTCATGGGGCGTTCACGGCGCTGAGACTGAATCGTCACGCACCCCAACTAGGAGTGCCGCCGCTCGGCGAGGGCGCCGGCTTCCCTATCAGGAGACACCCAATGAAACGCAATTGGCTGCTTACCGCGGCTCTGGCTGCGACCACCACCGCGCTCGTCAGCGCCCCTGCCGCTGCGGCGACCAAGTTCGAGTTCTGGTATGGCCTGTCCGGCGATCTCAGCGAACGCATCCAGGACATGTGCAAGGCGTTCAACGCTTCGCAGGCCGACTACGAGATCGTCTGCGTGTCGCAGGACAACTACGACAACAACCTGCAGAACACGATCGCCGCGTTCCGCGCCAACAAGCAGCCGACCGTCACGCAGATTTTCGACGCCGGCACGCTCGACCTGATGCTGTCGGATGCCTTCATCCCGGTTGGCCAGCTGATGACCGACAACGGCTACACGATCGACTGGAGCAACTATTTCGCCGGCGTGGGTTCGTATTATTCGACCTCGACCGGCGAGCTGCTGTCGATGCCGTTCAACTCCTCGACCGCGCAGATCTATTACAACACCGACGCGCTGGCCAAGGTCGGCTTCGAAGGCGTGCCGGAGACCTGGAGCCAGGTCGAAGACGTGGCCCGCAAGATGAAGGCTGCCGGCTATGAATGCCCGATCGCCTTCGATCCGGCCGGCGCCTGGCAGTGGTTCGAGCAGTTCCAGGCCATTCACAACCAGCCGATCGCCACCAAGGGCAACGGCTTCGGCGGCCTCGATGCCGAGATGAGCGTGTCCAAGACCAAGTTCGTCGACCAGCTGACCTGGATCAAGAAGATGTACGATGAGGGTCTCATCGTCCACAAATCCAAGGATGCCGGCCAGAACGCCAACGACGCCTTCACCAGCGGCGACTGCCAGATCACCTCGTCGTCGGTCGCCGACCACGGCACCTTCGGCAAGCAGGCCAAGGAAGGCGTGCACTGGGTCAACGCCATGCTCCCGATGCTCGACGGTTTCGAGCGCCACAACTCGTTCGTGGGCGGCGCTTCGCTCTGGACCCTCAAGGGCAAGTCGGCTGAAGAGTACAAGGGCGCTGCCGCCTTCTACAACTTCATCGCGACGCCCGAGCAGACCCAGTGGTGGTCGACCGTGACCGGCTACATCCCGGTCACCAATAGCGGCTTTGAGGCCATGAAGGCCGCCGGCTTCTACGACGCTGCCCCGTACAAGGGCCGTGAACTGGCGATCGCGTCGCTGACCATGCCGGCCGGCGAGAACACCCGCGGCATTCGCCTGGGCAACTACGCCTCGATCCGCGCCGAAATGGTCAAGACCATGCAGGCGGTGCTGTTCAACAACGTGCCGGTGCAGCAGGCCCTCGAAGAATTCGATGCCAAGGGCAACGAGATCCTGCGCCGCTTCGAAGCCACCTATGCGGGCAAGAGCCTCCTCTAGACCCACCTGACCTCCGCACGGACGGCGCCCGCCGTCCGTGCTTCCACTTCGGTCCCGCGGAAGGCCCCAATGGAACGTCGCGCCTACTACAAGAATGGCTTGCTGCCCTGGCTGCTTCTCGCGCCGCAACTCCTCCTCGTCCTCGTGTTCTTTTACTGGCCGACGACGCAGGCTCTGTTTTGGGCGTTCACGCTCGAGCAGCCGTGGGGGGGTGGGAATACCTGGGTGGGGCTGGACAACTTCCTGGGCATCTTCGGGGACCGGGACTACTGGACCACAGTGGTCCGCTCCGGCTTTTACGCCCTGGTGAGCACCGGCCTCTCGATGTTCATCGCCCTGACGCTGGCCAGTTTCGTCGACCGGTCGCTCAAGGGGACAAAGATTTTCCAGTCGATCTATGTCTGGCCCTACGCCATCGCGGCCCCGGCCGCCGGCGTTGCCTTCCGCTTCATCTTCGCGCCGGAAGCGGGCCTGATCGGTTCGATCAACGAGATCTGGCCGGGCATCTGGAACCCGGCGACCAATGGCTGGCATGCGCTTGCCATGGTCATCGTCTGCCATGCCTGGCTGGGCATCGGCTACAACTTCATCTTCTTCCTCGCCGCGCTGCAGATGATCCCGCGCTCGATCAACGAGGCGGGAGCCATGGACGGGGCGCGGCCGTTCCAGCGCATGATCGACCTGCAGCTGCCGCTGATCGCGCCGACCGCCTTCTTCCTTCTCATCATGAACATCATTTCGAGCTTCACCGACTCCTTCGGCCTCATCGATGTGATGACCGAGGGCGGCCCGATCGGGCAGACCGAGGTGATGGTCTACAAGATCTATTTCGACGGGTTCAAAGGCCTCGACTATTCGGGCGCCGCCGCCCAGTCGATCGTGCTCATGCTCCTCGTC
>DASWWF010000282.1:0-2506 GCA_036401035.1 Devosia sp. | reverse complement strand
AATCCTGCAAGGCGGCCATGTCCGCGCCAAGGATATGACCGGCTCCTGGGCCGGCGCCATGGGCCACCCGCAGTTCATGCCCTCGAGCTTCATGCAATATGCGGTCGACTGGAAGGGCGACGGCCACAAGGACATCTGGGGCTCGGTCCCCGATGCGCTGGCCTCGATCGGCAACTACATGAAATCCTTCGGCTGGCGCGCCGGCGAAACCTGGGGCTACGAGGTAAGACTCCCGCGCGATTTCAACTACGACAATGTCTGGTCAGGCGTGAATGCCAGCCTCGGCGACTGGGCCGGCATCGGCGTCACCCGCGCCAACGGCAAGGCCTTCCCGCGCCCCACCGACACGGCGCGACTCTATATGCCCATGGGCGGCAACGGCCCGGTCTTCGCTGTGCTGCCCAACTTCGACGTCATCAAGCGCTACAACAATTCCGACAGCTACGCCCTGGCCGTCGGCCATCTCGCCGACCGCATCATCGGCGCCAAGGGCTTTGCCGCGACCTGGCCGCAGGATACCGCGCTCAACAAGGACGACCGCAAGCAGGTGCAGTCCATGCTGCTGCGCAAGGGCTACGACATCGGCTCGCCCGACGGCGTCATCGGCCCGAAAACCCGCGCCGCCGTCAAAGACTTCCAGTCCCGCGTCGGCCTCCTGCCCGACGGCCACGTCTCCGGCAACCTGCTGCGCGCCCTGGGCTGAGGCTTAACATTTGCTCTTGCTGTGTGGCGGCATCAGTCATCTGATGGTGCCGTCGTCGGAGGAGTGATCCATGAGCCTGCCCAAGGATGGCGCTGTGCCGCCCAAGCCCCAGCCCAAACCGAGCACGTCGGTCCCCAAGGTCAGCGTCGCTGCCACCAAGGGGACCAAGAAGAAGTAGAGCGGCTGCCTGCGGTTGCTGACAGCCAGTGGTGCGAGGACGCCATAAAAGCCTTGCACTGGCGGCGCGACACCCGTATCCAGCGCGGGACGGAGAGGTGGCCGAGTGGTCGAAGGCACGCCCCTGCTAAGGGCGCAGGCTCCTAAAGGGCCTCGTGGGTTCGAATCCCATCCTCTCCGCCACTTCCACAAAATCCTCTAAGCATCCCGCTGGCGCTCGATTTCCTTGGCCAACGCGAAGCTTTCGGCGCTCGAGCGGAGGCCGGGGCGGGGTGGTTTCATTTGGCCCACGGTTCGGGCCAGGTCGGAAAAGCCGAGGCGTTCGTCGCGTTCGGTGGCGCGGTTGGCTTCCATCAGCAGGCGGATGGGGAACAGCACCGCCTCGAATTCGGCCAGCGAGAGTTCGCCGCGCTGTTCGGCATCGTCGCCGGCCGTCTGTTCGGCCCGGCGCAGCATGGCGTCGGTCTCCGCGCCGTCGAGTAAGCCCTTGGCCTGCAGCGTCGCCAGCAGTTCGGCGATCACAGCATAGAGCCCTTGCAGTTGCAGGTTGGCGGTATTCATCGCGGTTTCCCTCCATGGTCTCCCAACAACGGCTGAACCGGCCGGCGGTTCATCTGCGGAATTTACGGAGCCACCCTGCGGGAAATACCGGCCAAAAAGCCCGGATTTCTCGTCGGGCGGCGCCGAATTGCACCTATTCGGAAGGTTGCCGTTAAGGGCCAGCCGTTATTCTGGCGTTATGGCACAGACGCAAGACGAGGGGGGCGCTGACACCATCAGCGCCGAAATCTTCCGTTTCGACCAGTCCGATGCGCTGCTGCGCAAGGTCATGGAGAGCGCCGCCGTCGGCATGACCCTGGTCGGCGCCGATAGCCGCATGATCTACGCCAACCGCGCCTATGAGGCGATGCTCGGCTACGGCCCCGGCGAATGCCTCGGCCTGACAGCCGAAGAAATGATGGCCGCCGAAGACCGCCAGCTGGTGATGCTGCGCTTCGGCCAGCTGATGCGCGGCGAGATCGAGGAACTGCACATCGAGTGCCGGCTGCGTCACGCCGATGGCCACCCGCTCTGGGTCAATGCCTCCGCCTCGGTGCTGCGCAGCGAAATCACCGGCAAGCCGCTTTATGCCATCGTCCAGGTGCTCAACATCGAGGCGCAAAAGCGCGCCGAAGATGCGCTGGCCTATGGCGAGGCGCGCTGGAACTCGGCGCTCGACGCGGCGGGGCAGGGGGTGTGGGACCACGATGCCCGCACCGACACCGTCTATTATTCGCGCACCTGGCGGACCATGCGCGGCTTTCATCCCGATGCCGTCGTCGATTCGAGCCGCGAGAGCTGGCTCGCCCGCGTCCATCCCGACGACGTCGAGCGCCTCAGCAGCGACGTGCATCGCCAGTCCGGCGGCGAGATGGATACGCTCGAATACCGCGAGCGCCACCAGAACGGCCACTATATCTGGGTGCTCTCGCGCGGCCGCCCCATCGAGTGGGACGAGCATGGCCGGGCGCTGCGCACTGTCGGCACCGATACCGACATCACGCGCTTGAAAGACGCCGAGGCCGAGCTCGCCGCCGAGCGCGAACGCCTGCGCGTCACCCTGCAGTCGATCGGCGACGGCGTCAT
>DASWWF010000281.1:0-3525 GCA_036401035.1 Devosia sp. | reverse complement strand
CCGGCGTGGCGCTGGTGCATGGCACGGCCTTCGGCCTACCCGGACATATGCGTCTCTCTTACGCCGCAGCCACCAGCCAGCTCGAGGATGCCGTCAGCCGCATCCAGGATTTCTGCGCCAAGGTGAGTTGAGCGGCCTCGGCTAGAGGTAGCTCAGCAGGCTCATCTTGTCGCCCGAGCCGGACGAACCGCTGCCCGAACCACCGAAGAGGGAGCCGCTGCCGCTGGACTGGCTCAGCATCGAGGCGAGCTTGCTGGCGGTCTGATAGCTGGAAACGGCCGCGGCATAGAGATTGTCCGACCAGCCGGCGGCGGCCCGCTCCTCGGCGCTCATGGCGCCATAGAGCGAGATGATGTTTTCGGAAAAGCCGGCGGGATTGGCGGCGGCGTCGGAGTTCTTGAGGGCGGCGAGCACGGCGGCGCCGGTGCGGCTGCGCATCTCGTTCTTGGCCGCGCGCACCTCGTCTTCGTTGAATTCGTTGCCGGTGTTGAGTGCCACCGACGACAGCGAGCGGCTGTCGAAGTCCTTGTAGTCCGGGGTGATCCCGCCCGCCTTGTACTGCGCGTCGAGCGTGGCGCGGGCATCGGTGCCGACGTCGGCGATGTTGCGCGGCCCTTCGGTCTCGCCCTCGGCGAGGCGCTTCATATAATCGTTGACCGGATCGTTCGGCACGGCGCCCGGCAGGGTGGCGGGATCGGTCTTGAGCTTGGCGATCATCGCCTCGATGGCCTTTCTGGCATCGGCGTAAGCCACCGACGCCTTCTCTTCCGCGCCAGCCAGATCGAGGAAGGCGAGCGCCGCGGTATAGAGCCCATCGATCTTGCCGGTGACGCGGCCCACCGAGGTCGGCCCGGCCAGCGCCTGGTCGAAGCGGCGCTGCAATTCGATCTGCGCGGCCTTCTGTTCGTCGGGCGTGAACTTCAGCTCGCCATTGGTGCTGATGGCATAAAGCTCGCGCCGGTCGATCTTGGACATGTCGACATCGAGCTTGCCGTCCTTCAATGGCGTGGTCTTCTGCGCATCGGACAGCAGTTTATCCATGGTGGCGCGCGCGTCGGCGATCACCGTGGTGAAATCCTTGGCCGCCATCGCCGCCTTGGCGGCGTCCGACAGCGTCACATTGGTGGCGCTGGCGCCGCTGTTCGAGGATCCCGTCGTGCCGGCTGCAGCTGAGCCCGAGCCGGCATTGTTCTTCTGGATGTTGGCGAGGATCGTCGCATAGGTCGACGAGTAAGAATTGCTGCCGGTAGCCCCGATCGACGTCATGACGCATCTCCGCTGTCGCACGCGATACGATGCATCCCGCGTGCCAACGCGGACGCGAGCAATATCAGCGGGTTAGCGGTGAGCGCTGGCGGACCGATTCAACCAGGGGCAGGATTTGCCGGGTGGAATCTGCCGGCTCAGGCGGCTTCCACGGTGACGACCAGGCGCTTGCCCAGCGCCCGCAGTCCGGCCTCGAGCGCCGGCAGCTTGGTGGCGTGGTACGGATCGAGCATGCGCCGAACCTCGCCCTCCGCCTTCCCCAACTGTGCCGCGAGCGCCACCCGCGTCAGTCGGGATTCGGCGAAGGCTGTGATGAAGGCGAGTTTGGCAGCCGTCGCGGCCGAGGGCACGATGGCCCGTTCGTCGGCCGCCGGCCGCTTGCTGGTCGGCACGGGCAGGGGGAGGCCGTCCTTGGCATAGGTCAGCAGCGCCACTTCGAGCGCGTCGATGGCATTGGCGATGGCCTCGGCCTCATCGGCGCCGCCTGTGATGGCTTCGGGCACGGCGGGGAAGGTGACCAGCAGGCCGCCATCGTCCGGGGCGAATTTGGCGATGTAGTGCACGGCTATTCTCCTAGTCGAGCCCGAGTTGCTTGCGGATGACCTTGGCCATGAGCGGCGTGATCTCGCCGGACCGGATCACGCTGAACCGGCCGTTGAGGCGGACGACGCAATGGCCGCCCTTGCCGCGGGCCATATCGACTTCGAGCGCAAACCCGAGCTGCCGCGCCTGCTTGTTCAGCTCTCGAATGAACTGGTCGCGTTTCACCCTGCCTGCCCCCGCGGACAACATTCGCACAAAAATGTACGAGCGGCAAGAATGAGAACACCAAAAAGGAAGACCCCGCTCGAGGGGATGAGCGGGGCCTTCAGGTCAATGCCGAGGCACCGACCAGACCAGCGCGGCCAGGGAGGAGGAGAGGCCGCAAACTGTCGAGAGCAGTTATCGACCCGTCTGCCGCGCCGCACAAACGCTGCCTCGGCACGGCTGCCATGCATTTTCTGCAAATTGGCGGCAGCGGCCGCCTGGCCAGCGGGCGGCAGCGGCCGCAAGCAGCGGGAAGAAAAAAAGGCCCCATCCGAAGATGGGGCCTGAAAGATCGGGGCAAAGCCCAAATCGAAAGTGTGGCAAATGGACGAGGGAGGAGGAAACGCCATTTGCCGGTGGACCTAGCTCCAGGGAGGAGGAGAGGAGTTCGGTCCGGTGTCGCAGTCGGGGTTCCAGGGAGGAGGAGAGGAACCGCGTCACATCGACAAGGACGAATATGATGATCTCCGGCCCATCCAGCAATGCGGGTAAGGTCATGGGAGCCATGCACCTTATGCAAGGATGGGTCAGAAATGCTGACCTACGATCACGGGCTCGTGAACGCTGTTCAGAAAGATGAACGGATCGTTGGAATCCTCCGGCAGCGATGCTGAACGCGGCGGGAGTGGAGAGCTTGCAGGGTGGAAAAAAATACGGCTCCGCTCGAGGGGAGAGCGGAGCCGAAGTTACAGATGCTGAGCACCTGCAAGGAGGAACACACGGCGAGCACGGGAGGGAGGAGATGCGCTCAGCCGATGTCTGAGCGGGGATATAGGTCGCGATCGCTGACCCATCAATGACGACGTTGTCATGACTGCTATGCGCCAGACGCATATCTGGTTCGGCGTGACGATTTCGTGACAAGGCCCTGTATATCCACGAGGTTTTTGTGCTCCAGGCGACGTTGATGTACGTGCCCGGACCCACGCCAAACCGTCGCGCCGTGCATTCTTGGCATGGCTCAGAGTGTGCTCGCGAGGGCTACGGCGCGTCGAAGGCCGTGCTCAGCAGTTCGCGCAGCGTGCCGCTGGTGGTGTAGCGGATATCGTCGATGCGCCAGATGCCGATATCGGGGTTCGCCGGATGCGGCACGAGGCGCAGGTCGAGCGTATCGGTGTAGTCGGCGCTCGGGGCGTCGGGGAAACCGTAGCCGATGGCGATGCGGGCCGACTTGCCATCGATGGCGATGCTGCCCAGTTCGCATTTGGCGGCATAGTCGGGGAAGCTGGCAAAGGGGATACCGTCGCCCAGCGGCGGCTTCTCGTCGGGCGCTGCGAGCGCGATGGTGCCGTTGCGGGCCTCGGAATAGGCGATCAGCGTGCGCAGCTCAGCGGTCAGCAGGCCATCTAGAATGTCATCATCATTGCCGGTGCGGCTGATGCAGAAGATCTCGCCGATTTGCTCGGGGCTGATGGTGACCATTTCGGTCTGGGCCTGAACGGGCGCTGCGGT
>DASWWF010000280.1:0-2869 GCA_036401035.1 Devosia sp. | reverse complement strand
TTGTAGCCGGTCGTGCCGGAAACATGGATGCGGTCGCCATCGACGACGGCGCGCGAATATCCGATCCTGGCCTCGAACGGGGAGCCCGAGGAGATCCGGCGGACCATCAGATCCAGGGCCTCTCGGCCGAGATCTTCTGCTCGAAGCTGCCGATCTTGGCATCGGACTTGAGCGTGGTGGCGATGTCGTCGAGCCCCTCGAGCAGGATCTGCTTGCGGGCCGGATCGATGTCGAAATGGATCGAACCGCCGTCCGGGCCCGAAATGGTCTGGCTCTCGAGGTCGACCGTGATGGTGGCGTTCGAACCGCGCTCCGCATCGTCCTTGAGCAGCGCCAGCTGCTCGGGCGTCACCACGATGGGCAAAATGCCGTTCTTGAAGCAGTTATTGTAGAAAATGTCGGCAAAGCTCGTGGAGATCACGCAGCGAATGCCGAAATCGAGTAGCGCCCATGGCGCATGCTCGCGGCTCGAGCCGCAGCCGAAATTGTCGCCGGCCACGATGATCTTGGCATTGCGATAGGCCGGCTTGTTGAGCACGAAATCGGGGTTCTCCGACCCGTCTTCGTTGTAGCGCATCTCCGAGAACAGCGCCGTACCCAGACCCGTCCGCTTGATGGTCTTGAGGTACTGCTTGGGGATGATCATGTCGGTGTCGATATTGATGATCGGCAGCGACGCCGCGACGCCATTGAGCTTGGTGAACTTGTCCATCTTCGGCAAACCCCAGTGTGGTGCGGGCTTAATGCGGCAAACGGGGTCCGCGGGTCAAGGGCGGCGAAAGGCGGAGGAGTTCGGCGCTGCCACCCTCGTGGTTCGACAGGCTCACCATGAGGGCTACTGGAGCAGCGGCGGTTGCGAGGACCTCATGGCGAGCCTGTCGAACCACGAGGTCCGGGTCCTCAATCCCTCGGCACGAAATCGAATTCCGCCTCCGGGCCACCCGCCGGATCGTCCGACACACGGATCGCCAGACCCTCGGCCTCGAGCGCCGCGAACCAGTCGTCCCAGCTGGCCAGTTCGAAACCACCCGGGCGATCCGGGCCTTCGTTTTCGTCGGCATTGAGCGCCTGCTGGCCGAAGGTGATCTGCAGCAGCGTGCGTGTGCCGGTGCCGTCGGGCGTGTCGGCGAGCATGGGGCTGCCGGCGCGGGCTTCGGCCCACTGGCGGATTTCATCGCGCGATTTCAGGATTTTGGACATTTGACGCCTCGTTGGGAAAACTATGCACCATACGTAGCAACGCGACAGCGAGTTCCCAAGCGGTCAATAATGAACTCGCATTAACCAGTTCTTGGGTCGCTACCGCTAGGGTCGGGTCAGTGACCTACGGAATAGCGGCATGAGCGGCGCGGGCTTCATCCTCGCGATAAACCTCTTTGTGGCCGGGCTCTTCGCCCTGGCCTTCTTCCTCGTTGGCTTCAACAACCGCGCCGACCGCACGTCCTACTGGTTCGCCATCGCCTATGGCTTTGTCATCGTCTACCTCTCGTGCGAGTTCATCCAGCCCATTCAGGCCTACCCCAAGCCGATCTACATAGCCGGCTTTGCCGCCTTCTACCTGACGCTGGCGGCCGCCACGGTCGGCATCGCCAGGCGCTATCGCGTCAGGGTACCCTGGCTCACCATGGGCGTGCTGTTTGTCGCCGGCCTTGGCGCCAACTGGGTCGGCTACGACCAGGGTCGCGATTCGCTCTTCCGCATGTTCGCCTACCAGACGCCCTATGCCATGCTGCAGGGCCTCGCCGCCTGGCTGGTGCTGCGCTCGAGATTCCGCCAGGCCATCGACTACGCCATTCTGGGAACGCTCTGTCTCTCCACCGTGCAGTTCCTCTCCAAGCCGCTGGTTGCCGGTTGGACGGGCGGCCCGGGCGACAGCCCACAGACCTATATCGCCAGCACCTACGCGCTCTATTCGCAGAGCCTGGGGGCCGTGCTGCAGGTGGCCATGGGCCTCCTCATGCTGACCCTGCTGGTGCGTGACATGCTGGTCGAAATCACCGCCCGCTCCGAGACGGACCCGCTCTCCGGGCTCTACAACCGCCGCGGCTTCGAGCAGCGGGTCGAACCCGGCCTCGCGGCGATCCGCAAGGGCAATCTGCCGGCCGCGCTGGTCAGCTGCGATCTCGACCACTTCAAATCCATCAATGACAGCTACGGCCATGACATGGGCGACCGGGTGATCGCGCTGTTTGGCGACATCCTGAAGAAAGTCTCGGCCGAGCGCATGACCGTCGCCCGCATGGGCGGCGAGGAATTCTCCATCTTCCTGCCCGGCACCAACGCCGCCGGCGCCCGGCTCTTCGCCGAAGGCGTGCGCACCGCCTTTGCCGGCTCGCCCGTCACCGGCCTTCCCGAATGGAAGCGCTGCACCGCGAGCTTCGGCGTCGCCGAGTGGCATGCCGATGAGAGCCTCTCCGACCTGCGCCGCCGCGCCGACGCCGCCCTCTACGCCGCCAAACGCTCCGGCCGCGACCGCGTGCACATGGCCGAGCCTGCCCTCGACGCCATGCCGATGCACCCCTATCCCAAGATCGTCGGCTAGCGCCGAACCCAAAAAATAAGGCCGGATCTTGCGATCCGGCCGGAGGATGACTTTGGGGGTCGGAGGGGTCGTTTGAGGCCTGGTGCAATGCGGAGGCGGGGGCACGCGCTCCGGCTGAAGCCTCCCGACTCTTAGTTGAGGTCCTTGCGTTCCACGAATTCGTAGTGCTCGTCCTGCACCCGCAGCGCGAGGTGCTGCCGGTCGAGCTCCGCAAGCCAGGCCGTCCACGACACCGGGCTCATGCCGTCGTCCTGGGTGGGCGTGGTAGCCGGTGCGGGGCGCTTGCCCGCGAAATTCAGGGTGAGGCGAGCGTGGACAGATCCGGTC
>DASWWF010000279.1:0-1583 GCA_036401035.1 Devosia sp. | reverse complement strand
TATCTGCAGGCGATTCCCTATTTCGACCGGCTCGACTACGTGTCGCCGATGAACCAGGAGCATGCGTTCTGCCTCGCGGTGGAAAAGCTGCTCGGGCTCGAAGTGCCGATGCGCGGCCAGTTGATCCGCGTGCTCTATGCCGAAATCGGCCGCCTGCTCTCGCACATCCTCAACTGCACCACGCAGGCGATGGACGTGGGCGCTCTCACCCCGCCGCTCTGGGGGTTCGACGAGCGCGAAAAGCTGATGATCTTTTACGAGCGCGCCTCGGGCAGCCGCATGCATGCGGCCTATTTCCGTCCGGGTGGCGTGCATCAGGACCTGCCGCAGGATCTCGTCGACGATATCGCCGCTTTCTGCGACCCGTTCCTCAAGGTGCTCGATGATCTCGAGGGCCTCCTGACCGGCAACCGCATCTACATGCAGCGCAACGCCGATATCGGCGTGGTCTCCGCCGGAGACGCCTGGAAATGGGGGTTCTCGGGCGTAATGGTGCGCGGCTCGGGCGTGCCGTGGGACCTGCGCAAGGCGCAGCCCTATGAGTGCTACGATCGGCTCGATTTCGACGTGGTCGTCGGCAAGAACGGCGACTGCTACGACCGTTACCTCGTCCGCATGGACGAGATGCGCCAGTCGATCCGCATCATGAAGCAGGTGCTCGAGCTGCTGAATTCGCCCGAAGGGCAGGGCCCCGTGTCGTCGGTGGACGGCAAGGTGGTGCCGCCCAAGCGGGGCGAGATGAAGCAGTCGATGGAAGCGCTGATCCATCACTTCAAGCTCTATACCGAAGGCTTCAAGGTCCCGGCCGGCGAAGTCTACGCCGCCGTGGAAGCGCCCAAGGGCGAGTTCGGCGTCTATCTGGTTTCGGACGGCACCAACAAGCCGTACCGCTGCAAGATCCGCGCGCCGGGTTTTGCGCATCTGCAAGCCATGGATTTCCTCTGCCGCGGCCACATGCTGGCCGACGTGGCGGCGATCCTCGGTTCCCTCGATATCGTGTTTGGTGAGGTTGACCGCTAATGTCCGTCCGCCGTCTTGCAGATGAGAGCATTCAGCCTGCGGCCTTCGCCTTCTCGCCGGAGAACCAGGCCTGGGCCGAAAAGAAGATCCGCGAATATCCGGTCGGCCGGCAGCAGTCGGCGGTGATCCCGCTGCTGATGCGGGCACAGGACCAGGATGGCTGGATCACGCGCGCCGCCATCGAGTCGATCGCCAAGATGCTCGACATGGCTTACATCCGCGTGCTCGAGGTCGCGACCTTCTATACGCAGTTCCAGTTGCGGCCGGTGGGCACCAAGGCGCACGTCCAGGTCTGCGGCACCACGCCATGCATGCTGCGTGGCGCCGAAGAGCTGCGCGAAGTCTGCCAGCACAAGATCCACCACGATCCATTCACCACGAACGCTGCTGGCACGCTGAGCTGGGAAGAGGTCGAGTGCCTCGGCGCTTGCGTCAACGCGCCGATGGTCGCCATCTTCCACGACACCTACGAAGATCTGACCGCCGATCGCCTCTCGGAGATCATCGATGATCTCGAGGCCGGCCGTCCGGTCAAGCCTGGGACACAGATCAACCGCCTGACC
>DASWWF010000278.1:0-3314 GCA_036401035.1 Devosia sp. | reverse complement strand
GCCCAGCTGGCCCAGACGGTTTCGTCCCAGGAGATGGCGTTGGGGTCGCCGCGCAGGGCGTTGGTCTTGGTGACGCGCATGTAGCGGCCATTGTCGAGGCGGACCTGGTAGACGGTCATGTCGCCCAGATAGGCGATGTCCTCGACATAGCCCTTGACCATGTTGGCCTCGGCGGGGACGCCCGGCTGCGAGGCCGGCTTGTCGCGGGTGAGCACCACCTTTTCGGGGCGAATGGCCCACCAGAGGATCTGCTCGGGCGAGCAATCGACGCCGTGGTCGACATAGATGTCGGTGCCCAGTTCGGCCGAGTGGATGCGCACGTGGTCGGGCTCGTCTTCGGTGACGACGCCTTCGACCATGTTGGCCGAGCCGATGAAGTTGGCGACGAAGCGCGAATTGGGGAATTCGTAGATCTCGGTGGGCTCACCCACCATGGCGATCTCGCCCTGGTTCATCACGCCGATGCGGGTGGCCAGCGACATGGCCTCTTCCTGGTCGTGGGTGACGACGATGAAGGTGACGCCGAGGGTCTCCTGGATTTTCACCAGCTCGAACTGGGTCTCTTCGCGCAGCTTCTTGTCGAGCGCGCCAAGGGGTTCGTCGAGGAGCAGGAGTTTGGGGCGCTTGGCGAGGGCGCGGGCGAGGGCGACGCGCTGGCGCTGGCCGCCGGAAAGCTGGTGGGGCTTGCGCTGGGCATAGGGCTCGAGCTTGACGAGCTTGAGCAGTTCATCGACGCGAGCCGCCATTTCGGGCCTGGGCATGCCCTGGCGCTTCAGGCCATAGGCGATGTTGTTCCAGACGGTCATATGCGGGAACAGCGCATAGGACTGGAACATCATGTTGATCGGCCGATCGTAGGGCGGCACGGTGGACATGTCCTGGCCGTCGATTTCGATGGTGCCGGAGGTGGGAACCTCAAAGCCGGCGAGCATGCGCAGCAGGGTGGACTTGCCCGAGCCGGAGCCGCCGAGCAGGCAGAAGAGCTCGCCCTTGTAGATATCGAGCGACAGCTTGTCGACGGCGGCGACATCGCCGAACTTCTTGGTGACGTTGCGGATGCGCACGAACGGCCTGGCGGCGGGATCGCGCCAGGGGCGGGTGTCGGCGGCGAGTAGCGGCTTCTTGGCCATTCAGGGCGTTCCAGCGTCGATCACAGTAAACCTCATCCTGAGCTTGTCGAAGGACGAGGTCGTGCCTGCGCACGCCACTCGCTCGCCCTCGTGGTTCGACAAGCTCACCATGAGGGCTTTGTTGGACAAGAACTTCGATCGGTCAAGCTATTGGGGCGGCCCGGAGGCCGCCCCTTTCAGTGTTGGTTAGGAGCCGGCCTTGATGCGCTGCCAGCTCTCGGTCAGCAGCTCGTCATAATCCGGGGTGTGAGCCTTGAGGCCGAAGAGCTTGGCCTGGACGTCGGCGGTCGGGTAGATCGCCGGATCGTTCTTGACCTCATCGTCGATGAATTCGAGCGCGGCCTTGTTGCCCGAGGCGTAGAACACATAGTTGGTGTTGGCGGCGGCGATGTCGGGACGCAGCATGAAGTCGATGAACTTGTAGGCGTTATCGACATGCGGGGCGTCGGCCGGGATGGCGAAGAGGTCGAACCACTGCAGCGCACCTTCCTTGGGGATGGTGTAGGCGATCTCGACGCCGGCACCGGCTTCGGAGGCGGCGGCCTGGGCGATGAAGACGTCGCCCGAGTAGCCAACCGAGAGGCAGACTTCGCCGTTGCCGAGGTCGTCGATGTACTGGCTCGAGTTGAAGTAGCGCACATAGGGGCGGATCGACATCAGCAGGGCCTCGGCCTTGGCGAGGTCGTCGGTCGACTCCGAATTGGGGTCGAGGCCGAGATAGTTCAGCGCCGAGGCCATGATCTCGGCCGGAGCATCGAGCAGGGTGACGCCGCAATCGGCGAGCTTCGATACGATTTCGGGCTTGAAGACCACATCCCAGCTATCGACCGGGCCGCCGAGCAGCTCGGTGACCTTGGCGGTGTTGTAGCCGATGGCGGTGGTGCCCCACATGTAGTCGACCGAGTGGGCATTGTCCGGATCGTGGGTGGCGGTGGCGGCCATCACGGCCGGGTCCATGTTCGCAAGGTTCGGCAGCTTGGACTTGTCGAAGGGCAGGAACAGGCCGGCGGCCACCTGACGCTCGAGGAAGAAGCCCGAGGGGACGACGACGTCATAGCCCGAAGCGCCGGCGAGCAGCTTGGCCTCGACCAGTTCGTTGGAGTCGAAGACGTCGTAGTTCACCTTGATGCCAGTCTCGGCCTCGAACTTGGCGACGGTGTCCTCGGCGATGTAGTCGGACCAGTTGTAAACGTTCACGACGTTGTCCTGGGCCAGGGCCGGGGTGGCGATCAGCAGCGCGCCGAGCGCCACGGAAAGGGATTTCAGCATCATTCGTCTCCTTATTATCGGGGGCGGCGCCGGGAGAGACCCGGCACATGGCGGCGGCTGTCGGCGAGCGGGGCCGGCAGTCCGAGTGGGATTGATGAAACAGCGGGAACGCGCCGGTGATGGCCAAGCAGCGCGGGTCGAGCGCTGGGAGCGGGTCGGGTCGCAATATGCCCGTTGGCGGGCGCGCATCGATCCGGGACGCAAACCGGATCAACAATGACCGTGCTCAGTGAAGTGACCTTTGTTGGCGGGCTGCTGAGAAGCCGCAAACTAGCGGGCAACGCCGCGTGGGACAAGGGTTGTGAGCGGGCATTCTTTGCGACCACTTGACGCCTTGGCAGCGCGAGCCTCTATAGGCGGAAACTCCAGTCTGACGAGGAATTCCGCGTGTCTGCCAAGGCCTATCTCTCCATCTCTCCCGAGGTCAAAAAGGCGCTGGGCGCCGGCAAGCCCGTGGTGGCGCTGGAATCGACCATCATCACCCATGGCATGCCCTATCCGCAGAACCTCGAAATGGCGCAGAACGTCGAGGCGGTGATCCGCCGCAACGGGGCGGTGCCGGCGACGGTGGCGATCATGGACGGCAAGTTCAAGGTGGGGGTGACCCCGGAGGACCTCGAACGGCTGGCCAAGGTCGGCGGCAAGGCGGCCAAGGCGTCGCGACGCGACGTGGCAGCGCTGCTGGTCTCGGGCGAGATCGCCGGAACGACGGTGGCGACAACGATGATGGCGGCGGCCTGGGCGGGGATCAAGGTGTTCGCCACCGGCGGCATTGGTGGTGTGCATCGCGGGGCGGAAACGACCTTCGATATTTCGGCCGACCTCGAAGAGCTGAGCCAGACGCAGGTGGCGGTGGTCTGCGCCGGGGCCAAGTCGATCCTCGATATCCCCAAGACGCTGGAGACGCTCGAAACC
>DASWWF010000277.1:0-2367 GCA_036401035.1 Devosia sp. | reverse complement strand
CGAGAATTCCTTGGGATTGATGATAGCGATGCGTTTGCCGAGCCGGTGGATGTGGATCCGGTCGGCCACCTCGAACACATGCGGCATGTTGTGCGAGATCAGCACGATGGGCAGGCCGCGCCGCTTGACGTCGAGCATCAGCTCCAGCACCCGCCGGCTCTCCTTGACCCCGAGCGCCGCGGTCGGCTCGTCCATGATGACGACGCGGCTGCCGAAGGCGGCGGCCCGCGCCACCGCCACGCCCTGCCGCTGGCCGCCCGAGAGCGTTTCCACCGACTGGTGGATGTTCTGGATGGTGAGGAGCCCGAGTTCGCTGAGCTTCTCTCGCGCGATCTTGGCCATTCTCGAGCGATCGAGGCGGCGGAACAGCTTGCCGGTGATGCCGGGTTTCCTGAGCTCGCGGCCGAGGAACATGTTGTCGGCGATACTGAGTGCCGGGCTGAGCGCCAGGTTCTGGTAGACCGTCTCGATGCCGGCATTGCGTGCGTCCATGGGCGAGCGGAAATGCACCGGCTGGCCTTCGAGCAGGATCTCGCCGGCATCGGGGATCACGGCGCCGCAAAGCGCCTTGATCAGCGTCGATTTGCCGGCGCCATTGTCGCCGATCACCGCCAGGATCTCGTTGCGCCGCAGTTCGAAGTCGGCGCCGTCGAGCGCCACCACGCGGCCATAGCGCTTGTTGAGATTCCTGCCTTCGAGGACGATGTCAGAACTGCTCGTCATGCCGAAATCTTCCTGATCCACTGGTCGATGGTGACGGCGACGATGATCAGCACGCCAACGGCAAAATCCTGCCACAGCAGCGCCAGGCCCGAGAGCGCGAGGCCGTTACGGAACACGCCCACGATCAGCGCGCCGAACAGCGTGCCAATGATCGAGCCGCGCCCGCCGAAGAGCGAGGTGCCGCCGATAACCACCGCGGTGATGGAGTCGAGGTTGGCCGTCTGCCCGGCCTGCGGGCTGACGCCACCGATGCGGCCCATCAGTACCCAAGCGGCGATGGCGCAGATCAGGCCGGCCAGCGCGTAGACCGCCAGCAGCACCCGGTTGGTGTTGATGCCCGAGAGCCGCGCCGCATCGGGGTCGTCGCCGGTGGCGTAGACGTGGCGGCCGAAGGCGGTGCGCCCGAGGATGTAGCTGAGGATCACCGCGATCACGATCATCAGCACCGAGCCATAGGTCACCACCCAGCCGCGTAACCAGCTGAGATCCATGCCGAAGAAGAGGCCGATGTCGTAGAGTTTGAACAGCTTGCCCAACCAGAGCAGGTAGGCGGCAGTCGCCTCGACATCCTGCGAGCGAATGGTCTCGCTGTTGGAATAGAAGGTGTTGAGCGCCCCGAAAATGCTCCAGGTGCCCAGCGTCACGATGAAGGGCGGCAGCCGCAGCGCGGTGACGAGAACGCCGTTGAGCGCGCCGCAGGCAAGGCCGGCGAGCAGCCCCAGCGGGAACGACAGCAGCACGATGACGAAGGGGTCGATCGAGATGCCGGTCGTCGTCTGGATCCACTGCGTGATCAGCGGCGCATAGACCACCGCCGTGCGCCCCATGATCACGTGGCAGAGGATCATGATGAGGCCGACGCTCAGATCGATGCCGGCCGTGAGGATCACCAGCGTCTGCGCCATCCCGAGGATGGCGACGATGGTCACCTGCTGCAGCACCACCGAGAGGTTGAGCGGCGACAGGAATTTGCCGGGCGCGGCGAGAGTGAAGATCACCACGCCGATGAGCAGCACGATCAGCGGGATCGATGTCGGATACTGATGGAGGAAAGCCTGCAGGTGCCAGATGGGTCCGCGGCGATCTTCTTCGAAGCTGGCGACCTCCGAGGCACTGCCCTTTAGTCCGCGTTCAGCTGTGGCCGAGCCAGCGGCGTCGTCGCTCATACGTCCCTCTCCCCATCAGGACCGAGTACCCTTAGGCAGCCCCCGGCGAACGGGGACTGCCTGTTGTCGTCAAGCGATGTCAGCCCCAGCAGAGCTCAGCGCCCTTGGTGGTGTCAATCGACTCGACACCTGCGACCGGCTTGTCGGTGACCAGCGTTGCGCCGGTATCGAGGAAGCCCGCGGCCGGATCGATGGCCGGCAGCGTACCCGAGGCGATCGCTTCGAGAGCCATCGAGGCCATCTTGAGCGGATACTGCTGGCTGGTCGCGCCGATAACGCCCGACTTGACGTTGGCCACGCCCGGGCAACCACCGTCGACCGAAACGATCAGCACCGAGCCGTCATCCTTGCCGACGGCCTTGAGCGCTTCCCAGGCGCCGGCAGCGGCCGGTTCGTTGATCGTATAGACGACGTTGACGTTCGGGCACTTCTGCAGCGCATTCTCCATCGCGGTGCGGCCCTTCTCCTGGTCGCCCTG
>DASWWF010000276.1:0-4675 GCA_036401035.1 Devosia sp. | reverse complement strand
GCGCCGAAGGCTTCGGCCATGGCCGAGAGGCTATCGCCGAGGCGGCGGGGCGACTCGTAGAACACCAGCGTTTCACGTGAATCCTTCCACGCGGCCAGGGCATTGGCGCGCTGACCGGCTTTGGCGGGGAGGAAGCCGACGAAGCTGAAGGCATCGGTGGGGAGGCCGGCGGTCGCCAGCGCGGCGAGCAGGGCAGAGGGGCCGGGAATGGCAAAGACCGGCAAGTCGGCTTCGCGCGCGGCGCGGACCAGCGGAAAGCCGGGATCGGAGAGCAGCGGCGTGCCGGCATCGGAGATCAGCGCCAGCTTGCCGCCGCGGCGCAGGTCGTCGAGCACGGCATCGATGCGGGCGCGCTCATTGTGCTCGTGCAGCGCCTTTTTCGGGGTGCGGATGCCGTAGTGATCGAGGAGGCGCGCCGACATGCGGGTGTCTTCGCAAAAGACCACATCGGCGCCAGCCAGAGTCTCCAGCGCGCGGAGGGTGATGTCCTTGAGGTTGCCGATCGGGGTGGAGACGACATAGAGGCCCGGCGCCAGCGGCGGGGCATCGAGCGCGGTGCCGGCGACGAAATACTGGGCCGGCTTGCCGGTGGTCTCGCTCACGGCTGGACCCTCATGATTAACGAAGAGTAAAGGCTTGTCTTTAAGCCGACCCCCAAATCCTCTATAGGCGGAATGGGTCCCTGTCAGCAGCGGGGACGTTGCGAAGACTATCGAGGTTCGGCAAGTGAAATCTGTCGCAAGGCAGCCCCGGGGCAGGGTGCTGAGTTGGTTGGGGCTGGGGGCAGCCACGGCCATTGTGCTGGCGGCCTGTTCGCCGGGCGGGTTCAACCCGATGCCGGGCGGCTTCGGCAATCCTCAGGTCGACGGTCAGGGCTTGCCGCTGGCGGCGGGACAGACGTTCGGCAAGGGGCCGGTGCGGGTGGCGCTGCTGCTGCCGCTGACCGGCGACCCGGGTCTGGCAACCGTCGGCATATCGATGGCGAATGCCAGCCAGCTGGCGGTGGACTTCATCGAAAAGAGCGACACCATCGCCGACAACATCACGGTGGTCCTCAAGGATACGGGTCCGACCGCGGCGGGCGCGGCGCAGGCCGCCACGCAGGCGGTGCAGGAGGGGTCGTCGATCATCCTGGGGCCGCTCAAGGCCGACCAGGTGACGGCGGCGGGCGCGGTGGCGAAATCCGCCGGCATTCCGCTGATCGGCTTTTCCAATAATTCCGGCGCGGCCTCGCCGGGCGTCTACCTGCTAAACGTGCTGCCCGAGACCGAAGTGAAGCGTTCGATGGCCTATGCCAAGGGCATCGGCAAGAAGGCCTATGCGGGGATTTTCCCCAACACCGATTTCGGCCGCATCCAGGAAGGGGCGTTCCGGCAGGCGACGGCCGACCTGGGGCTCAATGCACGAGCGGTCTACAATTTCTCGTCGGAAGCCGAGGCCCGCACCGTGGTGCAGCAGTTGGCGCCGGCACTGCAGGCCGGACAGATCGACGCACTCTTTATCCCCGACCGGGCCACGGCGCCGAGTTTTGGCGTGCTGCTGATGGAAGCCGGCGTGCCGCAGGGCAAGGTACAGATCATCGGCTCGGCCGACTGGAACGGCGACGTCAACATCGCCAATACGCCGGCGCTCTCAGGCGCGGTCTATCCGGCGGTGGACGAAACCGGCTTCCAAGCGCTGGCGCCTGAATATGCCGCCAAGTTCGGCGGCCAGCCGCATCCGTTCGCGACCATCGCCTATACGGCGACGATCCTGTCGAACGCCTCGTCGCTGTCGCTGTCGACACCGAAATACGACCGGGCGCAGCTGACGTTGCCGGGCGGCTTCAACGGTCGCGACGGCGTGTTCCGCTTCCTGCCGGACGGGCGCAGCGAGTATGCTCTGGTGATGAAGGCCGTGACGGTCGGCGGCTCAACGCTGGCGGACGGGCCGAAGCTCTAGAGGTTTACGCATGGCATCGGCGCGGATCGGGGTGGCACTGGGGAGCGGCGCCGCGCGCGGCCTCACGCATATCACTTACATCGAGGCGATGGACGAACTGGGGCTTAAACCCTCGATGATCGCCGGCTGCTCGATCGGGGCGTTGATCGGCGCGGGCTGGGCCTATGGGATGACCGGCAAGGAACTGCGCGAGCATGCCTATGCGGTGCTGGGCGGCTTCCAGCAGATCACCGATCGCCTCTGGAGCACGCTGCCGTCGCTGACCGGCGTGTTCAAGACCGGGCTGTCGTTTCAGGTCGATGCGCGGTCCATCACCGACGCCTTTCTGCCGGAGGGATTTCCGGACGATTTCGGGGCCCTGGCCATCCCGCTCAACCTTATCGCGACGGATTTGCGTGCCTGGGAAGAGGTGGTGATCGGGGAGGGGCCGCTGCGCACCGCAATCGCGGCGTCGCTGGCGATCCCGAGCCTTTTCCGGGCGGTGACGCATGAGGGGCGGATCTTCGTCGATGGCGGGGCGACCAATCCGCTGCCGCTCGACCGGGCCACCATCGGCTCGGATATCCTCGTGGGCATCGACGTCAATGGCGAGGCCGACGAGAAGCTGGCTGGCGTCGAGCCGGGCATGTTCGACGCCGGATTCCTGGCGTCGCAGATCATGTCACAGACGATGATCCGGAACATGGCCAAGCGCTATCCGCCCGACGTTTATGTGCGCCCGGCGGTCAACAGTTTCGGCATCCTGGAATTCTGGCGCGTGCGGGAGATTCTGGAAGCGTCGGAGGCCGACAAGGACCGGTTCAAGCGGGAGCTCGGCACGCGGATCGAGGCCTTCGAGGCGCGTCGTCGCGGCGGCAAGATGTCGGACGCGACGACAGCCTAGAGGCCGGGCGCGTGGCCCGACCTCTCGTATGGACTGCGATCAGGCGGCCTTGAGGTTGGCCTGCGACTCGCCCAGCTGGCTGAGCTTCTGGTCGGTGGCGGTCTCTTCCTGCAGGGTCTGGTCGAGCAATTTGACCGCGTCCTTCATGCCGAGCTGGTTGGCCCAGGACTTCAGCGTGCCGTAGCGGGCGATTTCGTAGTGTTCGACGGCCTGCGCCGAAGAGATCAGGCCGGCATCGAGGGCGGAGGTACCCTTGAAGTCTTCCATGATCGACTTGCCCTCTTCGATAATGCCGAGGATGGCGTCGCAGGTCTTGCCGCGGGCGGGCTTGCCGATCAGCTCGAAGACCTGCTCGAGGCGCTCGATCTGGCCTTCGGTCTCTGCTGCATGCTGCTCGAAACCGGCCTTGAGGTCCGGCGACTGGGCCGCCTTGGCCATCTTCGGCAGCGTCTTCAGGATCTGCTTTTCGGCGTAGTAGATGTCCTTGAGGGTATCAAGGAAGAGGTCGTCGAGGGTCTTGTCCTCAGCCACTTTTGCTCTCCATGCATGAGTTCTTGCGCCGGGAACGGCGTCGCTGACTCAAGTTCGTGGAAAGGCGTTGGTTCCCAGACCGGATGCTGGGAAATCTGCTAGGCGGCGAGGTCGGCGACCACGGCGTCGAGCACCGGCCAGCCCTTGTCGGTGACGCGGATGAAGCCGTTGGGCAGGGTTTCGACGAAGCCGATGGATTTGAGCTCGTTGATCTGCTGCGGGGAAATGGTGCGGCCCGAGAGCTTGGTGAAGCGGCGGGGATCGATGCCTTCGCGGAGGCGGAGGCCCATGACCAACAGTTCGTCGCCCTCTTCTTCCCAGGTGAGGATGTCGTCGGTGACGAGGCCGTGGCCGCGGGCGGCGACCTTCTTCTGCCAGTCGAAGGGCATCTTTTCGGCGGCAGTGGCGTGGCGCTGGTTGTCGATCAGCAGCCGGCCGTGGGCACCTGGGCCGATACCGACATATTCGCCGTAGCGCCAATAGAGCAGGTTATGCCGGCTCTCCTGCCCGGGACGGGCATGGTTGGAGATTTCATAGGCCGGCAGGCCTGCCTTGGCGGTCAGTTCCTGGGTCAGCTCGTAGAAATCGGCGCTGAGCTCTTCGTCCGGCATCTTGAGTTTGCCGGCGTTGAACATGTCGTAGTAGCGCGTGCCCATCTCGATAGTAAGCTGGTAGAGCGACAGGTGGCCCTGGGCGAGCCAGAGCGCTTCGGTCAGCTCGTCCTGCCATTCGTCGAGCGTCTGGCGCGGGCGGGCATAGATGAGATCAAAGCTCGAGCGCGGGAAGATTGACTGCGCCAGCCGGACAGCGGCAATAGCTTCGTCCACGGTGTGGCGGCGGCCCAGTTCGGCCAGCGGACCCTCACGCAGCGACTGCACGCCGAGCGAAACGCGATTGACGCCGGCGGCCTTGTATCCCCGGAAGCGGTCGGCCTCGACCGAGGTCGGGTTGGCCTCGAGCGTCACTTCGACGTTCTTGTCGACTTCCCAATGGGCGCCGATGGCATCGAGAATGCCCGAGACCGAGCGCGGATCCATCAGCGATGGGGTGCCGCCGCCAAAGAAGATCGAGTTCACCATGCGGCCGGGCACGAGCCGGGCATAGTGAGCGATTTCAGCCGCATAGCTCTCGACATAACGTGATTCATCGAACTCGCCGCGATGCACATGCGAGTTGAAATCGCAGTAGGGGCACTTGGCGGCGCAGAAGGGCCAGTGGACATAGATGCCGAACAGGCCGTTGCCGCGGCCCTGGTTATCAATGCTCAAGCGCGCCTCCGAGAACGTCGTCGACGAATTTCACGAAGGCGCGGGCGCGATG
>DASWWF010000275.1:0-5743 GCA_036401035.1 Devosia sp. | reverse complement strand
CTGGCGCTGGGCCACACCGTCAGCATCGACGCCGATGCGTCGCGCCCCTTTGCCGAACGGCTGCAGACGGCGCGGGCGAGCGCGGCACCGATCCTCGTGGCGGCGGGAGGAGACGGAACGGCGACGGCGCTGGCGGAGGTTACCATCCAGTCGGGCAAGACATTGGCCGTACTGCCGCGTGGGACGGCAAACCTCCTGGCCCGCGACCTGTCGCTGCCGCTCGACGTCAATGCGTGGTTCGCGGCTTATGACGGTATGCAGCCGCGCCGGATCGATGTCGGCGAGGTCAATGGCCGCGTGTTCCTGCACAAGGTCGTCATCGGCGCGGTGCCGGGCATTGCGGCAGCGCGGGAGCAAATCAGAGGCCGGGACGATCTCGGCGCCAAGTTCGGCTTCCTCGTTCACTTCTTCCACCGGCTGTCGCGCGTCCGGCGGTTCGCAGCGGAGATCACCCCAGGCAAGGGTGAGCCCCATATCGAGCGGGTACAATCGATCGCCGTGGCCAACAACGATTATGCGGAGGGGCCGGGGAAGATCTTCGCCCGTGCCAGGCTCGACGAGGGCACGCTAAGTCTCTACCTGCTGCGCAGCCTGGGGCCGATGGATGCTCTGCGACTTGGGCTGGGCATGCTGCTTGGCTCCTGGCGCAGCGATCAGGTGCTCGAGATCGAGAATGTTCACTCGGTGGTCATTCGCACCAGGCGCAAATCCGTGCGCGTCATGCTCGATGGCGAGGTGGAGCTGGTCGACAGCCCCCTCTCCTTCCGGTCCTTGCCGCTGGCTCTTAGGGTGATGGCGCCACCGGTGGTCGAGGACCAGCGACCGGCTGCGGGCGAAGCGATCCTGGGAGTGTGAGCGATGCGGATCTGCCATCTCTCGGACCTGCATTTCGGCCATCACGACGCGGCGCTGGCCGGCGGGCTGATGGCGGACCTCACATCGCAGACGCCCGACCTCGTGATCGTCAGCGGCGACTTCACGCAGTTGGGTACCGAGGAGGAGTTTCGGGCCGCTCGCAGCTTTCTCGACACGCTGGCGACGCCGGTCTTTGCCGTGCCCGGCAATCACGATGTGCCGGCGCGCAATTTCCTGCGGCGCTTCCTCGACCCCTATGGACTCTATCGCCGCTACATCGCCGCCGAACTCGAACCGACGCTCGATCTCGGCGAGATCGTGGTAGCGGGATTGAAGACATCGCGGCGGCTGCGGGCGGAACTGAACTGGGCGCATGGATCGCTGAGCCGGGCACAACTGGCGCGACTGGGCGAGCGCTTCGCAGAGACTTCGCCGACCGCGCTGCGTATCGTCGTTGCGCATCATCCGCTGATGCAGCCGGAAGGCGATGTGCTCAAGCCGATGCGGCTGGTGCGGCGCGCGGATGAAGCGCTGGAGACTTTCTCGCGGCTTGGAGTGCGGCTGGTGCTCTCGGGGCACTTCCACCTCTCCTATGTGCGGCAGCATGGCTCCCCCGGCGCGGTGAAGGAGGCGGCGCCCGAAGGGCTGCGCGAGTCGGCCACCGCGCCCATTCTGGTGGCGCAGGCGTCATCGACCATTTCGACGCGGCTGCGTGGCGACGCCAATGCCTACAACCTCATCGATATCGACAAGGGCCGCATCACCGTGACGGTGCGCGAATGGCGCGAAGGCGCCTGGCTCACCAAGGAGAAGGCGTCGGCTGTGTCGGAGCCGATGCCGGATGTTCGAACCAGCACCTCGCGGTGATCGCGCCGGAGTTGGTCAGGGTGTCGATGGGCGAGGTGACGGTGACAGGTCCGGTCTGATTGCCGGTGATCGTGGTCGGCAGCGATGACCGGCGCGGTCATTGCGGTCATTTATCGCAGGATTGTACGGACGGCTATTTGCGCAGGATGGCGAAGTTGAACTCGCCGGTGCCGAGGATGGTGGAGAGGCGGGTCCAGAGGGGGAGCATCTGTTCGGTGGCGCGGGCGGAGGTGATGTCGCCCAGGTCGATGATGGCGTGCCAGCCGATGGCGCGCAGCAGGTCCATGACCTTGCCCTTGGCGGGCTTGTCGTTGCCGCAGACGAACACGGCGTGGTTGCCGTGGATCATGGCCGGATTGACCATGACGGCGGCGGTGACGGTATTGAGCGCCTTGACCACGTGGGTGTCGGGGAGCGTGCGCTGGATCAGCTCGCCGAGGGAATCGGTGTTGGAGATCGACAGCGAGGGCGGGAAGCCCTTCGAGAAATCGAGCGGATTGCTGATGTCGATCAGCACCTTGCCCTTGAGGTTCTGGGCGCCGGCCTGGCGCAGCACCTCGATGGCGGTGTCGCCGCGGGTGCAGTGGATGATGAGATCGCCGAAGGTGGCGGCATCGGCGAAAGTGCCCGGCTTGCCGCCGGTTTTGGCGACGAAGGCCTGGACCTTCTCGTTATCGGCGGAGCGGCCGCCCATCATGACGTCGTGGCCCATGGCGATGAGTTTTGCGCCGAGGGTCTGGCCGACCATGCCGGTGCCGAGAACGCCGATCTTCATGCTGTTAGTCCCCCCAGAAGCCGGGCGGACCATAGAGCCCGGCAAGTGCAGCGAAAAGCCACAAATAATCGTGGCTTCGGCTGTCGCTCAGATCGTGAACGTCTGTTGCCCGAACGTGAAAGTCTGCCGCACGGAACTGGCATCGCCTGTGATGACGGTGAAGTCGGCGCGGGCGCCGCGACGGAGGTGGCCGTACTCGGCCTCGATGCCCATGGCCTGGGCCGGATAGAGGGCGGCCATGCGGAGGGCTTCGTCGAGGGCGACGCCGACGCGGGTGACCATGTAGTGCACCGCGCCGATCATGGTGAGGTCGGCGCCGGCGAGCGTGCCGTCGGCGAGGCGGAGGGCGCCGTTCTTGCGGTAGACGGTCTGGCCGGTGAGTTCGAAGGTGGGCATGTCGGTGCCGGTCGGCGACATCGCATCGGTGACGATGAAGATTTTCCCGGGGCCCTGCTTGGCGCGGAGCGCGATGGCGATCGAGGTCGGGTGGACGTGGATGCCGTCGGCGATGAGGCCAGCGGAGAGCTTGCCGATATCGAGGGCGGCGCCGACGACGCCGGGCTCGCGATTGCCGATCTGGCTCTGGGCGTTGAAGAGATGGGTGACCATGGAGGCGCCGGCATCGGCAGCGGCCTTCACCTGATCGTAGGTCGCTTCGGAATGGCCGATGGAGACGATGATGCCGGCCTGGGCGAGGCGGGCGATCTGCTCGGGGCCGACGGTTTCGGCAGCGACGGTGACGAGCAGGTTGGGCAGATCGGCCTTGGCCTTGAGCAGCCGCTCGAGGTCGGACTCGAGCATGGGGCGGATGAGATGCGGATCGTGCGCGCCCTTGCGGGCGATGCTGAGGTGCGGGCCCTCGAGATGGAGGCCGAGGAAACCGGGGACGTGGCTTTTGGCCATGACGCCGGCGGCGATGGCGAGGGTCTGCGCGTCGGGCGTATCGGTGATCAGCGTGGGCAGGCAGGCGGTGGTGCCGAACTGGGCGAAGGCCGAGCAGATGGTGCGGATGGCATCGATGGTCGGCGTGGCGTTGAGCAGCGCGCCGCCGCCACCATTGACCTGCAGGTCGATGAAGCCGGGGACGATCATGCCATCGACCGGAACGCGCTCGGCGTCGGTGGGGGAATCGGCGGCGATGAGGCCTTCGACGCGGCCCTCGGTGACGACCAGCGCCGAGCGCTCGTGCCACTCGAAGCCATCGAAGATCTTTTCGGCGATGAAGGCCTGCTTGGTCATTTGGTCCTCGCTGCGTTGGGGCGCCCCCTCCCCCGCGCGCGGGGGAGGATCAAGACGCTAGATGGTCTCGGTGACCTTCTTGAGGTGCGGGGGGCGGTCCGGATCGAAGCCGCGGCGGCGGGAGAGGGCTTCGACGAAGCCGTAGAAGGAGACGATGAGCGCCAGCGCATCAGTGATCGGGTGGCCGGAGGCGGCGAAGGGAAGGCGCTCGGCGGCCATGGCGTTGACCGAGGTGATGAAGACGCGGGCGCCCTGCCCGGCCAGCCGCTCGGCGACTTCGGAGACCGAAGCTTCGGCGGCGTCGCGGGCGGCGAGAGCCAGCACCGGGAAGTGGCGCTCGACGATGCGGGCCGGGCCATGCAGCACTTCGGCGGCGCTGTAGGATTCTGCGTGGATGCCGCAGGTTTCCTTGAACTTCAGAGCCGCCTCGTTGGCGATGGCGAAGGCCGGGCCGCGGCCGAGGACATAGAGCGACTGATGCTGGTCGAGGGCGCCGAGCAGCGGCGACCAATCGCAGGCGATGGCCTCGCGGAAGAGCTGCGGCAGCGCATCGAGCGCGGCGATCAGCGTGGTGTCCTGTTGCCAGTGGGCGACGAGGCCGAGGCCGGCGACCACCGAGGCGACGAAGGTCTTGGTGGCAGCGACGGATTTTTCCTCGCCGGCCTTCAAATCGATGGTGATGTCGGAGGTCGCGGCGAGCGGCGAATTGGGCGTGTTGGTGATGGCGAAGGTGGTGGCGCCATCGCGGCGCGCGGCTTGGGCCATGGCGACGATGTCGGGGCTCTTGCCCGACTGCGAGATGCCGATGGCGGCGCAATGCTTCAATCGCAGGTGCTGGCCGTAGATCGAGGCGACCGAGGGGCCGATGGACGCGACCGGGACGCCGGCGGTGAGCTCGATGGCATATTTGAGGAAGGCCGCAGCGTGATCGGACGAGCCGCGGGCGATGGTGACCACGGTCGAGGGATCGCGCTGGCGCAGCAGCGCGCCACCCTCGCGCAAGGTGTCGCCGCTGGCGGCGAGGAAGCGGGAAACGGCCTCGGGGATCTCTTCGATCTCCTGGCGCATGAAAGTCGGGTTGGTGGTCACTTGCGGCCCTCTGGGTGGCTGCCGATGCGGAGCTCGGCGACGAAATCATAAGTATCGCCGCGGTAGGTGGAACGGGTCCACTCGATGACGCGGCCGGAGGCGAGATAGGAGGTGCGCTCGACATGGAGCGCGGCGGCACCGGCGGGCAGTTCGAGGAGCTTGGCGTCCTCGGGCCCGAGGCTGGCGGCACGGATGCGCTGGATGGCGCGCACCGGGCGGTTGCCGCTCTTTTCGAGATGCACATAGAGCGAGGTGCCGATCCGTTCGGGATCGGGCAGCACGGCAGCCGAGAGGGCAGCGCGCTCGATGGCGATGGGAGTTTCGTCGGAGATGCGGAGGCGGGCGACGCGGGCGACCTGATCGGACTGGGAGAGGCCGAGCGCGACGGTCTCTTCGGGCGACGGATCGTAGAGCCCGCGATCGAGCCAGATCGAGCTTACCGACATGCCGCGGCGCGCCATGTCTTCGGCAAAGGAGGTCAGCTGGGAGAGCGACTGCTCGACGCGATGGGTCTGCGGCGCGACGAAGGTGCCAGAACCGTGGCGCTGCACGAGGACGCCATCGCGCACCAGCTGCTGGACGGCCTTGCGCACGGTGACACGGGAGACATCGACCTTCTGGGCCAGATCGCGCTCGGAGGGGAGTGCGTCGCCGGACTTGACGAGGCCACGCGACACCGCATCCTCGATCCAGCGCTTGAGCTGGAGATAGAGCGGCCCGCCCTGCGGCAGGACGATGGCGCCGGACCCGAATATGGCGTGCTGGACGTCAGACATAGGCAACCCTTGGAGCGGCGGCTCCTGCGGTGCACATAATACCAATCGAGGACCATTGGCCAGCGGATTTCCCGCGACGCCGAGGAATTGCGGATCATCGATAGGGCGGGGCTTTCGTCGCCGACGGGTACACCGATGCGCA
>DASWWF010000274.1:0-1573 GCA_036401035.1 Devosia sp. | reverse complement strand
GCGCCCGGCATCATGTTCATCAGGGCGCCCATGCCGCCCATCTTCTTCATCTGCAGCAGCTGGCTGCGCAGGTCGTCGAGGTCGAAGGAGCCCTTCTTGAGCTTCTTGGCCATCTTCTGCGCGTCTTCGGCAGTGACGGTCTGGGCGGCCTTTTCGACCAGCGAAACGATGTCGCCCATGCCAAGAATGCGGTCGGCGATGCGCGAGGGATGGAAATCCTCGATCGCATCCATCTTTTCGCCGGTACCGATGATCTTGATCGGCTTGCCGGTGGCGGCGCGCATCGAGAGCGCCGCACCGCCACGGCCATCGCCGTCGACGCGGGTGAGCGCGATGCCCGTTGCGTCGAGCCGGCCGTCGAAGGAGCGGGCGACGTTGATGGCGTCCTGGCCGGTGAGCGCATCGACCACGAGGATGATTTCGTGCGGATTGGTAGCGGCCTTGATCGAGGCCGTCTCATCCATCAGCTCTTCGTCGATATGGGTGCGGCCGGCCGTGTCGAGGATGAGCACGTCATAACCGCCCAGCTTGCCTTCGCGCTGGGCGCGGCGGGCAATGTCGAGCGGAGCTTCGTCGGCAATGATGGGCAGCGTATCGACGCCCACCTGCTCGCCGAGCACGCGAAGCTGTTCCTTGGCGGCCGGGCGGCGGTTGTCGAGCGAGGCCATCAGGACCTTCTTGCCCTGCCGCTCCTTCATCCGCTTGGCGAGCTTGGCCGAAAGCGTGGTCTTGCCGGCGCCCTGCAGGCCGACCATCAGCATGGTCATCGGCGGGGTGGTGTTGAAGTCGATCGGCACCTGGGTCTCGCCAAGCACCTTGACCAGCTCGTCATGGACGATCTTGACCACCTGCTGGCCCGGCGTCACCGAACGGGTGACCTCGGCGCCGACGGCACGTTCGCGCACCTGCTCGACGAAAGCCCGCACCACTTCGAGAGAGACGTCGGCCTCGATCAGCGCGCGGCGAACTTCGCGCAGCGCCGCATCGGTATCCGCCGCGCTGAGTGCGCCACGGCCCCGGATGCCATCGAAGATTTTCCCTAGGCGGTCGCTTAGGCTCTCGAACATAAATCCATTCCTTGTCCCGGTGGTCGCCGGGATGTGGTGTCCATGAGCCCAAACGCCAAACACACCCGAGGGCGCTTGCGCTGTCGGGTGTTAGCCTCCGGGATCTCTTTATACCTTCGCGGGTCCCGGTCGGCCGTCAGGCGTTTGAACCTGATGGATTGGCGGTTGCACTAGAGGTGAACTGCCGCGGAGTCAAGGAAAAGCCGGCCGCTGGCGAGCGGGCGGCCTTTACGCCGCGCGCATGGACCGGCGATAAGGTCTGCCGAACATCCGAGGCCCTGCCATGACCGACACGCCGACATCGCCGTTCCCCTGGCCCGAGGAGCGCATTGCGCATTTGACCGCGTATCGCGCCGCCGAGCCGCTGAGCATCGATGGCCGGCTCGATAAGCCCAGTTGGCAGCGGGCGCAGCGCTCGCCGCGCTTTGTCGACCTGATCACCGGGCGACCGACCATCCACGATACCCGTGCGGCGGTACTTTGGGACGACGACTATCTCTATGTCG
>DASWWF010000273.1:0-3025 GCA_036401035.1 Devosia sp. | reverse complement strand
CGCACAGGCGGCTGCTTGCGCTGGGACGTGCTCGTCACCAGCCAGCCGGCGCCATTGTAGCGGACGATGATTCTGATCTTGGCCATGCTCCCTCGCAGCGCGAAAACGCAGGTCGGCGCCATGGGTTGCATGAGAAGCGTGACGGGGGAGTGTGCAAGCGGCACCCCCACCCACCGGCTTCGCCGGTCCCCCAGCCATTCGGCCATAGGCCTCATGGCCTTCTCACCTAAAATCGCTCCACTGGAGCGATTTTGCCAAAGGCCCGGTTCGAAGCCCGCAGGGGGGAGGGAGACCCGACTGACAGGTCGTGTCCTACCCGGCCAGGGTGGTGCGGAGTTCGTCGAGTTTTTGCATGCACTTTTCGATTTCGCTGCGCATGTTGCGGCGATCCTTGTCGGTGATCGGCGGCTTGGCGCGGAGGTCGGCGCGGACGTTGGTTTCGAGTTCGGTGAGCGCGGTCTTGAGGCGCGACATGGCAGTTCCGAAGGGCATCAAGCGACTCCTGTGAGCGCCTACTTTACCGCGCCTTGCATCAGGCCGCGAACGAAGTAGCGGCCGCCGAAGAAATAGATGAGGAGAGGCGGCAGGATGGCGATCATCACGGCGGCCGAGGAGCCGCCGGCGCGGACGCCCATCAGCGCCACGGTGATGGGCTGCTGGTCGTAGCGGGTGAAGATCATGCCGTAGAGATATTCGTTCCAGATGCTGGTGAACTGCCAGATGATGGTGACGATGATGATCGGGGTCGCGAGCGGCAGCATGACCTTGAAGAAGATGCGCCAGAAGCCGGCGCCGTCGATCTGGGCGGCCTTGAGGATCTCGTCGGGGACCTGGACGAAGAAGTTGCGGCAAAAGAGCGTCGCAAAGCTGATGCCCATGACCGAGTGGATGAGCAGCAGGCCGAGCACGTTGTTCGAAAGGCCGAGCTGGCCCATGATCCAGGCCCAGGGGAGCAGCGCGATCTGGCTGGGCATGAAGACACCCAGAAACAGCATGGCGAAAATGAAGGTGGAGCCGGGGAAGCGCCACTTGGTCAGCACATAGCCGTTGATGACGCCGAGCGCGGTGGAGATCAGCGTCGCCGGCACGGTGATGATCAGCGAATTGATGAAATTGCCGCCGATGCCGCGGCACATGCCGGAGACGCAGGCCTGGTTCCACATATAGGCGTAGGCGTCGAAACTGATGCGCTCGGGGAAGGCGATGATGCCATTGGCGAAGACGTCGCGGCCGGTGCGGAAGCTGTTCGAAAAGATCAGCAGCAGCGGGAAGATGTAGATCGACGCGAAGAGGGCGAGCAGGCCGTAGATGACGATGCGGGTCCAGAGCCAGCGGCGGCGGGCAATGGGGGCGTAGTCGTCGACGGCGGAGAGCCGCCCAAGCGTGGATGTCCCGGAAAGGTCGACGATTTTCCCCTCCCGGTCACGCCGGCGGGCACCTTAGGCAGCGATGACAGCGATGTCTACCGCGACCCTTGACGGATGGCGTCGGCTGGGCCGGTATGGCGGCCCCCAGAGGAGGATGCACTATGGCCCGGCCGCTTCTCGTCATTGACGGTGACTCGTTCGCGCACCGGGCCTATCACGGCCTGCCCAAGACCATCCGCCGCAAGGGCGGCAAGGCGGGCGGGGCGATCGTGGGGTTCGCCAATTATCTCATCCGGCTGTGGGAAACCGAGCAGCCGCGGGCGGTGGTGGCGGGGTGGGATACGCTCAGCGAACCCAACTGGCGGGCCAAGGAATTTCCATCGTACCAGGGTGGGCGCGAATACGACGACGACATCATCGACCAGCTCGAACTCCTGCCGCAGCTGGTCGAAGCCTGCGGCTTCATGGTGGGCAAGGACGGCGGGTACGAGGCCGATGATTTCCTTGCCACGGCGGTCGCGATGGAGACGAAGGCCGGCGGTTCGGTGCTGGTGGCGAGCGGGGACCGGGATTCGTTCCAGCTGGCGTCGGAAAGCGTCACGATCCTCTACCCGGTCAAGATGGGCGACATGGCGCGGATCGGGCCGGCCGAGGTGCGCGAGCGCTATGACGTGGAGCCGGGGCAAGTGCCCGATTTCATCGCGCTGCGCGGCGATCCCTCGGACAAGATTCCGGGCGCCAGGGGCGTGGGCGAGAAGACGGCGGCGAGCCTTCTCAAGCGCTATGCGGATATCGAGGCGATGCTGGCCGACAACCGCTTTCCCGGGCAGGAGGAGGCGCTGCGGCTCTATAGGCGGATTGCGACGATGGTGCCGACGGCGCCGCTGGGGCCGATACCGGACATGGTGCCGACGTGGGAGCGGGCAGCAGCGTTGACGCGGGAGTGGGAGCTCAGGGCGCTGACGGAGAGGCTGGAGGCGTTGGCGGCTGCCACCTGACATCGGTGGGCCCGCCCTCGTGGTTCGACAGGCTCACCATGAGGGCTCCGAACGCTCCACCCACTCGGTGTCATCCCTGCGCCAAGCAGGGACCCATTCATCGGTCCGAGTGGAGGAGAGATGGGTCCCGGGCCGAGCCCGGGATGACAGCTGGTGGGTGGGAGGTGATGTGGCCTACCGCCAGCCCAGGCCCGGGGCGACGTGCTTCAGGATGCTTTCGATGACGTGGGCGTTGTAGTCGACGCCAAGCTGGTTGGGGACGGTCAGGAGCAGGGTGTCGGCGGCCTTGATGGCTTCGTCTTCGGCGAGTTCCTTGATCAGCACATCGGGCTCGGCGGCGTAGGAGCGGCCGAAGACGGCCTGCTTGCCGGGCTCGATATAGCCGAAGTGGTCCTGGGCGTTGCGGTCGCCGCCGAAATAGGTGCGGTCCATGTCGTTGACCAGCGCGAAGATCGAGCGGCTCACCGAGACGCGCGGGGTGCGGGTGTGGCCGGCTTCCTTCCAGGCTTCGCGGAAGGCGGCGATCTGTTCGGCCTGCTGGATGTGGAAGGGCTTGTCGGACTCGGCCATGACGAGGGTCGAGCTCTGCAGGTTCATGCCCATCTTGCCGGTCCACTGCGCGGTGGGCGTGGTGGCGGCGCCCCACCAGATGCGGTCGCG
>DASWWF010000272.1:0-3074 GCA_036401035.1 Devosia sp. | reverse complement strand
CGAACCTCGCGGTTCGCACCCAACTTTAGTTCATGCGCGAACTAACCCCTTGTCATCTTCCGTGGCGCCCATGATGGTGTCGCTGCAGGCAACGACTTGCCAGAGGGAGATAAGATGAAGCGGGCCCTGATCGTGTGGGGCGGCCTCGAGCTGCATGAACCCGAGCGTGGTGCGAAACTGGTAGGCGGCTGGCTCGAAGAAGCCGGTTTTGCTGTTACCCTGAGCAACGAATACGAAGTGCTCGGCGGTGCTGATATCGGCGGCTACGACCTCGTGATGCCGCAGGTGACCGGCGGCGAATTGAGCCGCGAGGCATCCATCGCTTTTTGTGCCGCAGTCGAAAAGGGCACGGGCGTCGCCGCGTTCCATCACGGCCTTGCCACCAGCTTCCAGACCAATGCCCGCATGCGCTTTCTGGGCGGCTGCACCTTCGCCACCCATCCGGGCGACATCATCGACTATCGCGTCGACCCGGTGAAGACCGACGACCCGGTAATGGCCGGCATCGAAAGCTTCCCGCATCGCTCCGAGCAGTACTACATGCATGTCGACCCGGCGGTCGAAGTGCTGGCCACCACGACCTTCTCGGGCGAGCACGCCTGGTGGAAAAAGGGCGTCAGAATGCCGGCCGTGTTCAAGAGCCGCTTCGGCGAGGGTCGCGTCTTCTATTCGGCGCTGGGCCACAAGCCTGACGAGCTGGCCGACCCATCCATCGCCACCATCCTCAAACGTGGCATGGCCTGGGCGGCCCGCTGATGCCGGCGCCTATTCCTGTCGTCCGGCTCGGTACGTCCGGCATCGAGATCACCCGTATCGGCTTTGGCGGCGCGCCCCTCGGCCACATCAGACGCACGCCGACCGAAGCGGATGCGTTCGCGCTGCTGCAAGCCGCCTGGGACGCGGGCATCCGCTATTTCGATACCGCGCCCTTCTATGGCTCGGGCCTGTCGGAACGCCGCATCGGTGACTTCCTCCGCACCAGGCCGCGCGATGAGTTCGTGCTCTCGACCAAGGCGGGGCGCCTGCTGGTGCCGGACCGCGCCTGGGCCATGGCCCGCTACGAAAGCGAATTCACCCCGCCGTTCCGGCCGGTCTTCGACTTTTCCTATGACGGCATAATGAAGAGCTACGAGCACTCGATCCAGCGGCTCGGGCTCGATCGTATCGACATGCTGCTGATGCACGACATCGGCCGCTTCAGCCAGAAGGACAACCATGACCACGCCATGAAGCAGGCGCTGGAGGGAGGCCTGCGCGCGCTGGAAGAGCTGCGTTCTTCCGGCGCGGTGCGCGGCATCGGCGTCGGCGTCAACGAATGGCAGGTGCTGGACGAGCTGATGAACCATGCGCGGTTCGACCTCTTCCTCCTCGCCAATCGCTACACCCTGCTCGACCAGGCGGTGCTCGACCACTTCCTGCCGCGCGTCGAGCGCGAAGGTGTCGGCCTCGTTATCGGCGCGGCGCTCAATTCCGGCATCCTGCTGACCGGCGCCGTGCCGGGCGCACAGTTCGACTATGCCCCGGCGAGCGAAGCCATCCTCGAAAAGACCCGCGGCATCGACGCCATCGTCAAGCGCCATGGCGTCTCGCTGCTGCGTGCGGCCCTGAACTTTCCCCTCGGTCACCCGGCTGTGTCGGCCCTGCTGCTGGGCCCTGCTGTGAAGCAGGAACTGGTGGAGAATCTCGGCCACCTTCGAGCCGAGATCCCGGCTGAGCTCTGGAGCGACCTGCAAGCGGCCGGCCTCATCCATCCCGACGCGCCGCTGCCGGTCTCGCCGACGCTCCGGTAGGATTCACGTGGAAGGTCTGCACGGCGCCCAGTTCGGCGAGCCTGTCGAGGGGGCCTCAGGAAAATACCAGTTGGTACAAACCTCAGAAACCTGCGCTCAATGGCGCGGGGCATTTGGGGGTTTACACCGTGATCAAGGAATTCCTGAGCGACAAGCCGCTCAATCACCTCGCCATGCTGGTGGCGATCGCACTCGTTACCATCTCGCAGTTCTTCCCATACTTCGACGACGCCACGACCGGCTTTGCCACCTTCGGCGAGAACTACTCGATGGACGTCTTCTTGTGGTTCGGCCGCTCCGGCAGCGGCTGGTTCCTGCATCCGCAGGCCTATGTCATCCTCGTGGCGCTGGCCTTCGCCTTCCTGCGCAGCGACATCTACGAGCACCGCCTGATGCAGAAGTTCGGTTGGTGGCTCGCAGCGCTACTGATCCTGATCTGCACCATGCCGGGCGCACCGTTGCGCGCCGAGGGCGCGGGGATGGGCGGGATCGCCTTCCTGATCGCCCTGGGCGCGGCGATCCTGCACCAAGTGGCCCGCCTGCGGACCAAGGTCGTGCCGAAGACCTGACCGGATTCACGTGGAACAACAGAACGGCCGCCGGAGGTTTCCCGCCGGCGGCCCGATTGTGTTCTCCCGTGAAGCTTACAGCACGAAGCGGCTGAGGTCGGCGTCGTCGGCCATCTTGCCGATGCGCTCGCGCACATAGGCGGCGTCGATCTTGATCGACTGGCCGGATTTGTCCGGCGCGTCGAACGAGATGTCCTCTACCAGCCGCTCCATGATGGTCTGCAGCCGGCGCGCGCCGATATTCTCGACGGTTTCGTTGACCTTCACCGCCGCGTCGGCGATCGCCTCGACCGCCTCCTGGGTGAAGTCGAGGGTCAGGCCCTCGGTGCCCATCAGCGCGGTGTACTGCTTGATGAGGCTGGCGTCGGTGTCGTTGAGGATGCGGATCAGGTCGTCACGGGTCAGCGCCTTGAGCTCGACGCGGATCGGCAACCGGCCCTGCAGTTCGGGCAGCAGGTCCGAGGGCTTGGCCACATGGAAGGCGCCCGAAGCGATGAACAGCACGTGGTCGGTCTTCACCGGCCCGTACTTGGTCGAAACCGTCGTGCCTTCGATCAGCGGCAGCAGGTCGCGCTGCACGCCTTCGCGGGAGACGCCGCCGCTCCAGTTGCCCGAGGTGGTGATCTTGTCGATCTCGTCGATGAAGACGATGCCGTTGTTCTCGACGAGGTCGACGGCGTCCCGGGTCAGCTGATCCTGGTCGAGCAGCTTGTCG
>DASWWF010000271.1:0-4252 GCA_036401035.1 Devosia sp. | reverse complement strand
ACGCTCGAGCTGAAGTGAGGGTCTAGTTGTGCGCTGTCCCCTAACCACCCACTCGATCGTCACCCAGGCCCAGGCCGGGGCCCAGTAAACGCTAGCCGTGCGACTCCATCGCTGAAAGACCCTCAGCGCTGGTGAGTACCGGGTCCCGGCCTGCGCCGGGATGACGGCTGGTGGGTAGGGTGAGTGAACGGCAGGAGCGGCAACGCCCTAGCCCTTTACCCCACCGTCTGACAGGCCGCTCACCAGATAGCGTTGCGCCAGCAGGAAGACGATGGTGATGGGGAGGCCGGAGAGGATGGCGGCGGCGGCGAAGTCGCCCCAGAGGTAGCGCTGCTCGTAGAGATAGGAGCGGGCACCGACGGCGAGCGTCATGTTGTTGGTTTCGCGCAGCAACACCGAGGCCACCGGGTACTCGGTGACGAGGCCGATGAAACTGAGCACGAAGACCACGGCGAGGATCGGCACCGACATGGGCAGGAAGACGTAGCGGAAGGTCTGCCAGGGGGTGGCGCCGTCGATCTGCGCGGCCTTGTCCATGGCCGGATCGATGGAGTCGAAATAGCCCTTGATGGTCCAGATGTGCAGCGTGATGCCGCTGAGATAGGCGACGACAAGCGACCAGTGGCTGTCGATGCCGAAGAGCGGGGTGACCGAGCCCAGCGCGTCAAAGAGCGTATAGAGCGCGATGACGGTCAAAGCGGCGGGGAACATCTGGATGATGAGCAGCGCGTCGAGGATGGCGCTGCGGCCGCGGAAACGCATGCGCGAGAAGGCGTACGCTGCGGTCATCGAGAGGATGAGGATGCCGGCGGACGCCACTACGCCGATCTTCACCGAATTGAAGAGCCAGAGCATGACCGGGAAAGGCGGCTGCAGCACGACGCCGTCGGGCGTGGTGTAGGGGATGCCCAGCGCCAGCGACCAGTGCTCGAAGCTGATCGGATCGGGGATCAGGGTACCGGTAGAGAAGTTGCCGGGCCGGAGCGAGATCGAGAGCACGATGAGAAAGGGGAAGAGGATCAGCGCGATGAAGGCGATGAGGAAGCCGTGGGCGGCGACCTTCTTCCAGAACAGCGTGCGCGGATGTTCGACGATCATGGCTCAGCCCCTCCCCCGCGCTTCGGCGGCTTTACGCAAGGCGAAGAAATTGGCGTAGGCGAGGACGCCGACGAGAACGAAGATCATGGTCGAGATGGCGCCGGCGATGCCAAAACTCTGGCCGGCATCCTGGAACGACATGCGGAAGGTGAAGGAGCCGAGAATATCGGTCTGGCCGGCAGGGATCAGCGTGCCCGGAATGTCCGGGGCGCCGCGGGTCAGCAGCAGGATGATGACGACATTGTTGAAGTTGAAGGCGAAGCTCGAGATCAGGAGCGGCACGAAGGGCGGCAGGATCTGCGGCAGGGTGATGGAGAAGAACGAGCGCAGCGGGCTCGAGCCTTCCAGCGCCGCCGCCTTGTAGTGGTCCTGCGGGACGGACTGCAGATAGCCCATCGAAAGCAGCATCATATAGGGGTAGCCCAGCCAGATGTTGACCATGATCAGCATGGTGCGAGCGAGCGTGGGGTCGGTGAACCAGTTGGGCTTGACGCCGAAGAGGCCCGAGAGGATGAGGTTGATCTCGCCGAAGTTCTGGTTGAACAGGCCGCGGAACACCAGGATCGAGATGAAGGCCGGCACCGCATAAGGCAGGATCAGCAGGATGCGGTAGACCGACTTGCCGCGCAGATGCGGCCACTGCAGGATCGAGGCCAGAGTGATGCCGACGGCAAAGCTGAAGAACACCGATGCCAGCGCGAAGGCGACGGTCCAGAGGAAGATCTGCAGCATGGGCTGGCGGATACCCTCGTTGAACAGCACGCGCTGGAAATTGGCGAGGCCGACATTGACGCGCCAGCCGGGGGCGACGGTGGCGCCGGCTTCGTTGCGGTAGAAGCCGACGCTGTCGTCGGGGGTGAGCTTTGAGCCATCGGTGATGTTGACCAGCGTGCCGTCGTCCTGGCGCTGGTAGACCGAGGTGACGCGGGCGAAGCTGCGAAGGCCGGAGGATTGCAGCTCCGTGCCGTCGGGGAGTTTGGCGGTGACGGCGCCGAGCTGGTTGCGGAATTTGACCACATCCTTCATCGGCACGGTCTCGGCCGGCGCGGCGGTGACCGGCGCCATGTCGAGAGTGACGGGGGTGCCGTCGAGGGTGAAGATGGAGCTCAGCAGCCCGCCGTCGCCTTCGGGCAGGAAGAGCTGGTAGCCGCCATCGGCCGCGACGAGGGCGAAGGGGCGCTCGGTGGATTTGTCGACGGTGCGCTGGCCGAGGTGATAGGCGACCACGCGATCGAAGGTCAGCAGGTTGCGGGCGCCGAAATTGGTGAAGCCGACATAGCTCGTATAGAGCACCGGCAGGGCGATGAAGATCAGCACGGCGGTGACGGCGGGGAAGACGAAGCGCGCGGTGTAGAAGCGGCGCGAGCCGAAGACGATGACGATGCCGACGAGCAGCGCCATGGTGACGGCGGCGAAGAGCGGCTCGCCGGCGAGATAAAGGCCCCAGACGATATACATGAGGCCGAGCGCCAGGGCGCCGACGATGGCGGTGCGGATGAGGTCGCCAAGGCCGATGGCTCGGCGGGGCCGGACGGACGGGCCGGCTTCGGTGATCGTGGTCATCGTTTGAGGCTCCCCTACCCCCACCCAACCGCTACGCGGGTCCCCCCTCCCCACAAGGGGGAGGGAGAACCGACTGATGGTTCAGATCACTCGGCGAGGATGCGTTTGGCGGCGTCGTCGAGGGCCTGGTCGACGGTGGCCGACTTGTCGGTGATGGAGGCGAGCGCCGGGCCCATGGCGGCCCAGAACTTGCCCATCGCCGGGGTCGACGGCATCGGCACGCCGGCCTGTGCGTTGGCGAGGGTGGCGGCGACATTGGCGTCACCGGCGAGGGTCTCGGAGAAGCTCTCGTCGGCCACGGCGCCGAGCGGCACGTCGTCGTTGATGGTCTTCAAGCCCTCGTCGGTCACGAGATAATTCTCGATGAACTCGATGGCGAGGTCGCGGTTGGGCGAGGCGGCGTTGACGTTGGCGGCGAGCACGCCGACGAAGGACTTGCTCGGCTGGCCGGCCACCGACGGGATCGGGGCAACGCCGAAGTTGATCTTGGAGGTGGCGAGGTTGGCCCAGGCCCAGGGGCCGTTGATCACCATGGCGACTTCGCCCTTGTTGATCGCCGCGTCCATCACGCCATAGTCCACGCCCGAGGGCATGACGCCATCATCGATGAGCTTGCGCAGCGCAGCGGCGCCCTTCTTGGCGCCTTCATTGGCAACGCCGGTATCCTTGGGATCGTAGGCGCCATCCTTCTTCTCGAAGGCATAGCCACCGTTCGCTGCCAGCAGCGGGAAGGTGAAGTAGGTGTTGTTGTAGTCCCAGAGGATCGGCTTGACGCCATCGGGCAACTGCAGCGAGGCGATTTCCTCGATGGTGGCCGGCGGGGTCGGCACGAGGTCCTTGTTGTAGATGAGACCCACGGCTTCCACGGCGATCGGGTAGCCCCAGACCTTGCCGTCAAAGGTCACGGCGTCCCAGGCGAAATCGAAGATGCCGTCCTTGACCTCGGCCGAAGGCTCGACCGGCGCGATGAGGCCGGCGGCGGCCCACTCGCCGAAGCGGTCGTGCGCCCAGATGAAGATGTCGGGACCGTCGCCGGTGGCGGCGGACTGCTGGAACTTGTCGGTCACGGCCTCGGGGTGCTCGACCACGACATCGACGCCGAGTTCGGCCTTGAACTTGTCGCCGATGGCCTGCAGACCGTTGAAGCCCTTGTCGCCATTGATCCAGATCAGCAGCTTGCCGTCTTCGAACGCCTGGCTCAGCGATGTGGAAGCAAGCAGCACGGCAGCGCCGAGCGCCAGGGTCTTGATCGTCGTCTTCATCTCTAGTCCTCCCAGACAGATGTTGGTTGGGCCGGTCCCACGCCGGCCAACTCGGTTTCAAACCGCGCTCACCTCTTGGGCCGGCGGTTGAACTTGATGTCGAGGCGGCTGCCTCCCGCAGCCTCCTCAAAGAAGGCGAAAGCATTGGCCTCGAGCGTCAGCCGGGTGCGCGCCAGACTGGCGCCCTCGGAGAAGGGCAGCAGCTTCCCGGCCTCAGCGTTCCCGACGGTCACCCGAATGGAGTCGGCGGATAGGTTGAAGAGGCAGACGAGGCTTTTATCGCCGACTGCACGCCGGAAGGCGAGCAGCGGCTCGCTGACCTTGAAGAA
>DASWWF010000270.1:0-2982 GCA_036401035.1 Devosia sp. | reverse complement strand
GGCGGTCAGCGCGGCGGCCAGTGCAAGATTGCCGGTGGTCACGCTGGCGACAGAAATCGCCATCACCGCGCCGATCAGCAGCAGGATCTGCAAGGCGGGCAGGTTCTTGACGCCGGCCTCGTCGCTGCGGCGCGGGATGACGCGCAGGGCGAGCAAAGCCAGCAGGATGGCGAATGGCAGCAGCAGGAAGAAGGCCCAGCGCCAGATGCCGAATTCGGCGAAGACGCCACCGATGGCTGGTCCGATCAGGGTCGAGATCCCCCAGACGCCCGAGAGCAGGCCCATGCCGCGGGCCCAGAGCCGCTCGGGGAAGATGATGCGGACCATGGCATAGGTCAGCGCACCGAGCAGGCCCGCGCCGAACCCTTGAACGGTGCGGCCGAGCAGCATCACCCACATTTCGGGCGCGAGGCCGCAGATCAGGCTGCCGGCGCCGAAGGTCAGGGCGGCGATGATGTAGTTGGCGCGCGGGCCGATGCCGAAGGGGCGGATGGCGGCAAAGATCGAGGCGACGATCGAGGCCACGATGAACAGCGTCGTGCTCCAGGCGAAGAGCTCGATGCCGCCGATATCTCCGACAACGGATGGCATCAGCGTGCCGGAAATGAAGACGTTGATGGCGTGCAGCCCCACCCCGCTCACCAGCACCGCGATGCGCAGGCCGTTGCCGCCCGAGAACAGCTCGCCCCAACCTGCCTTTTCGTCAGCCATCAACGCACTCCACCGCCAGCACAATTCGCTCCGGACGCGGTTCGCCTTCTAGGCGCATCCGATGTTCCGTGCTACCTCTACAACCTCAACTAATGTTGAGGTAAAGGGCCGATGCAGAGAGAATTGACGGTGGGCGAAGTGGCGGCCCGTTCGGGCGTCGCCGTCTCGGCGCTGCACTTTTACGAGCGCAAAGGGCTGATCGCGAGCCACCGCACCTCGGGCAATCAGCGGCGTTACGACCGCGACGTGCTGCGGCGCGTCGCCATCATCCGCATGGCGCAGGAAATGGGCATCCCGCTGGCCGAGGTCGGCGAGTCGCTGAGGACTTTGCCGCGCGGCCACGTGCCGACAAAGGAAGACTGGTCGAAGATTTCCGAAGGCTGGCGCAGCCGGCTCGATCGCCGCATCGTGCTGCTGCAGCGGCTGCGCGGCGAACTCGACACCTGCATCGGTTGCGGTTGCCTCTCGCTCGAGCGCTGCCCGCTCTACAATGCCGGCGACCACCTGCGTGCGACCGGCACCGGGCCGCGTGTGATGCTGCGGGATGGAGACGATGTGCTGCCGCAGGCGTGAGCATTGCTGCGCCATCCCCGAGCTCTGCGCCCCCTCCACCGGCTGCGCCGGTTCCCCTCCCCCGCTTCGCGGGTGAGGATCACGGAGAGATCGTGCCGCAGCTGATCCTCCCCCGTGGAACGGGGGAGGGGAAGCAGCCGCAGGCTGGTGGAGGGGGAGCAGAGTTCTCGGCCAAGCAGGAGAGGCGCTGGATTTGGAGTGGTGAGCCCCCACCCCCGGAACCGCCCATCCCGTCCCCACGTTCATCTGCAAGCGTCAACAGAGGGACCGCGTCATGGACCTGTCCGGCATCGGCTTTGTCGAAACCACCACGCCCCAGCACATCCTGCTCATCCGCCTCGCCTTCGCCGCCATTCTCGGCGGCGCGATCGGCTTCGAGCGCGAGAGCCACGCGGCGGCCGGGTTTCGCACCCATATCCTCATCGCCACGGCGGCCTGTCTCTTCACGCTCCTGGCCTTCGAGATCTTCCATCTCTCCGATGTGATGAGCAACGGTCGGTCCGACCCCATCCGCTCGATCGAGGCGGTCACCGCGGGCATCGCCTTCCTCGGCGCCGGGGCCATCTTCCAGTCGCGTGGCAGCGTGCAGGGGCTCACCACCGCGGCCGGCATGTGGCTGGCTGGGGCGGTCGGGGTGGCGGTGGCGCTGGGCTACTACATCATCGCACTGGCGGTTTCGCTGCTCGCGGTGATGGTCCTCGCCTTGCTGCGGCACTTCACTGAGAACAAGGGGCCCGATGCCCGGGGCGATGAACAGGGAACGCGGGCCAAAAAGGAAAGTTAGCTCTCCACACGTTCAGCAAGGAGAGCCCCATGGAGCCCCATCTCGACCATCCGCCGCCGCAGGAGCAGTCGCACCAGCCGGGCAGCGAGAGCCAGATGCATCCGCAGCCCGAATTTCTGCCGAAATTCCCCGGCAGCGGCCGATTGAAAGACAAGGTAGCGATCATTTCGGGCGGCGACAGCGGCATCGGACGAGCCGTGTCGGTGCTGTTCGCCCGCGAAGGCGCCCGCGTCGCCATCGTCTATCTCGACGAGGACAAGGACGCCGAGGACACGGCCGACCTGGTCGAGGCCGAAGGCGGCGAAGCACTGCTCTTCCGCGGCGATATCGGCGACAAGGCGTTCTGCGAGGAGGCGGTCAAGGAGACCGTGGCCCGCTTCGGCCGGCTCGACATCGTCGTCAATAACGCCGCCGAGCAGCACGAGCAGAAGGACCTCACCGGCATTTCGGAAGACCAGCTCGAGCGCACCTTCCGCACCAATGTGTTCGGCTATTTCTTCCTCACCCAGGCGGCGCTGCCGCATCTCAAGGACGGATCGAGCATCGTCAACACGACGTCCGTCACCGCCTATCGCGGCTCACCCGAGCTGATCGACTATTCGGCGACGCGCGGCGCCATCGTGGCGTTCACGCGCTCGCTGGCCGGGTCGCTCAAGGACCGCAAGATCCGCGTCAACGCCGTGGCGCCGGGGCCGATCTGGACGCCGCTGATCCCGGCGAGTTTCGATGCGGAGAAGGTGGCGGAACATGGGACGAAGGCGCCGCTCGGCCGTGTCGGCCAGCCCAATGAGGTGGCGCCGTGCCATCTCTTCCTCGCCTCGGACGACAGCTCGTACATGAGCGGCCAGGTGCTGCATCCCAATGGCGGCGAGATCATCAACGGCTAGCTTCGGCTAACGGAAGCGGTCGCGGCG
>DASWWF010000269.1:0-2705 GCA_036401035.1 Devosia sp. | reverse complement strand
ACCGTGCAGGAGCGCAATGTCGGCTTCGTGTTCCAGGCCTATGCGCTGTTCCGGAACATGACCATCCTCGAAAACATCTCGTTCGGCCTCAAGGTGCGTCCGCGCGCCACCCGGCCGCCGGGCCGCGAAATCCGGCGCCGGGCGCTGGAACTGCTCGACCTGGTGCAGCTTTCGGGCCTCGAAAAGCGCTATCCGCAGCAGCTTTCCGGCGGCCAGCGGCAGCGCGTGGCGCTGGCCCGGGCGCTCGCCATCGAGCCGCGCGTGCTGCTGCTCGACGAGCCGTTCGGCGCACTCGACGCGCAGGTGCGCAAGGAGCTGCGCAAGTGGCTGCGTGAAATCCACGACCATACCGGCCACACCACGGTGTTCGTGACCCATGACCAGGAAGAGGCGCTCGAACTGGCCGACCGCGTGGTGGTGATGAGCCAGGGCGCCATCGAACAGGTGGGCACGTCGGACGAGGTCTACGACCACCCGACCAACCCGTTTGTATTCTCGTTCATCGGCGAGAGCAGCGTCCTGCCGGTCGAGATCGAGAATAGAGAACTCTGGGTCGGCGGCCGGGCCATTGGCCTGCCGGCGCAGGACATGACGGGATCGAGTGCGCGGCTCTATTTCCGCCCGCACGATGTCGAACTGGTCGACGATGGCGCGGCTCTGGCCGGCGTCGTCGCCGCCTCCCGCCGGGTCGGCGGCACGCGGCGCGTCGAACTCGAAATCGGCGGCGACAAGGAACGGGTCGAGATCGACCTGCCCTTCGATCACCCCGCCGGCGAACGCACCCGCATCGCGTTCAGGCCGAAGCGGTTCCAGCTGTTTCCGACGGGGTAAGCGAGATCGTGCCGCCACCCCTTCTCCCCCTCGTGGGAGAAGGTGCCCGCAAGGCGGATGAGGGGGCCTCAGTCCGCCTTGCGCCCCATGGACGTCACCAGCCAGATCCCCAGGCATACCAGCACGAGCGCCACGAGGTTCTTCCACTCGAAGATGGTCTCGCCCAGGATCAGCGCGGCGAGGATGACGCCGAAGACCGGGATTTCGAAGTTGAAGATGGCGACGTTGCTGACCGGGTTGTGCTTGAGCAACAGGCTCCAGAGCGAGAAGGCGGCGGCGGAGACGATGGCGAGGTAGAGCATCAGCGCGCCCGCCTCGATGCCGAAGCGGTCGATATGGCCGCCACCGGCGAGTCCCATAAGGGTGAGGATCAGGCCGCCGATCAGCAGCTGCCAGCCGGTCATCACGGTGGCGTCCATGCTCTGGCTGAGGCGGCGTCCATAGATGGCGGCGAGCGAACCGGCAAAGGTGGAAACCAGCAGCAGGCCTTCGCCCAGCAGCGAAAACTGCAGGTCGAGGCCGCTGCCGGCCATGTTGACGGCAACGACGCCGGCAAAGCCGATGAGGCAGCCCAAGGCGCGGCGGCCGGTCAGCCTGTCGTCGGCATAGAGGAAATGCGCCAGCAGCACCGAGAAGAAGACCAGCGTCGATGAGATGATCGAGGTCTTGGTCGCGGTGGTGTGGGCGAGGCCGACATAATAGCAGACATACTGGATGGTGGTCTGGCCGAGGCCGAGCAGCGCGACTTCGCCGAAGCGCCGAGGCGGCAAGGCAATGGCGCGGCCGGTGGCGAGGCCATAGCCGAGCAGCAAGAGGCCGGCGAGGCAGAAGCGGATCCCGGCAAAGAGCAGCAGCGAGGCCGTATCACCTGCGGCGATGCCAATCAGGCCATAGCCGAACTTCACCGCCGGCACGGCGCTGCCCCAGAGCAGGCAGCAGAGCGTTGCGATGGCGATCAGTCCGCGTCGGTCGGCAAAGATCGAGGGCTGCGTCACCTCACCCGAAGACCACGGTCTTGCGGCCGTTGAGCATGACGCGGCTTTCGAGATGCAGCTTCACCGCCCGGGCCAGCACGCGGCTTTCGGTGTCGCGGCCGACGGCGATCAGGTCGTCCGGCGTCATGGCGTGGGTGACGCGCGCCGTTTCCTGCTCGATGATCGGACCCTCGTCGAGGTCGGGGGTGACGTAGTGGGCGGTGGCGCCGATGATCTTGACGCCGCGCTCATGCGCCTGGTGATAGGGCTTGGCGCCCTTGAACGAGGGTAGGAACGAGTGGTGGATGTTGATGATCTGCCCGTAGAGCCGGGTGGCGAACTTGTCGCCGAGGATCTGCATGTAGCGGGCCAGCACGATGAGATCGGCGCCGGTGTCGTTGAAAAGCTTGATCACCTGCTCTTCCTGCGCCGCCTTGTTGGACTTGTCGCGCTCGACCGGCAGCAGGTGGAAGGGAATGCCCTCGAACTCGGCGGTGCGGCGCGAGTCCTCGTGGTTGGAGACGATGGCCACCACCTCCGCGTCGAGCCAGCCGACCTTGATCTGGTAGAGCAGGTGCAAGAGCGTGTGGTCGAACTTCGACACCATCACGAGGAGCTTTTTCTTGCGGTCCTGATCGACCAGCGTGGTCCGCATGCCGAAGCGTTCGATGGCCGGCTTGAGGGCCCGTTCGATGCGGTCGCGATCGACGCCATCGGGGGCGGTGAAGGCGAGACGCATAAAGAACGTACCGGTCTCCTTGTCCCAGAACTGGTTGGACTCGGCGATATTGGCATCAAGCGCCGCCAGCTCCGTTGTCACCGCCGCCACGATCCCCGGCCGGTCGGCACAGGAGAGGGTCAGGATGAAGGATTTCGTCGACATTTCACGCTCCGGCACAA
>DASWWF010000268.1:0-5732 GCA_036401035.1 Devosia sp. | reverse complement strand
CTACGACTATCTGCGCCTGCTGTTCGCGCGCGTCGGCGTGCCCTACTCGCCGGCGACAGGCCTGCCCATCGAGAGTCAGACCGTGAGCCAGATGGTCGACAAGGTGCTGGCGCTCGAGGAAGGCACCCGGCTCTATCTGCTGGCGCCGATCGCCCGCGGACGCAAGGGTGAGTACAAGCGCGAACTCAACGACCTGATGCGCAAGGGTTTTCAGCGCGTCAAGATCGACGGGGAGTTCCACGACATCGAGGACGCCCCTGCCCTCGACAAGAAGATCAAGCACGATATTGAAGTGGTGGTCGACCGCATCGTGGTCGGGCCCGATATCGGCAGCCGCCTCGCGGAAAGCTTCGAGACCGCGCTGAAGCTGGCAGATGGCATCGCGCTGGCCGAGTTCGCCGATGGCGTGGCCGAAGGCGAAGAGCCGCGCCGCATCACCTTTTCGGAAAAGTTCGCCTGCCCCGTCTCGGGTTTCACCATTTCCGAGATCGAGCCGCGGCTCTTTTCGTTCAACAACCCGTTCGGCGCCTGCCCGGTCTGCGATGGCCTGGGCACCGAGCAGAAGATCGACCCCAACCTCGTGGTCTCGGACGTAACCCTGTCGTTACGCGATGGCGCCATCGTGCCGTGGTCAAAGACCAGTGCGCCCTATTACCAGCAGACCCTTTCGGCCGTGCTCAAGCACTATGGCGCCTCGATGGGTTCGGCCTGGGAGGACCTTTCGCAGGAAGTGCAGGACGCGGTGCTCTACGGCACCGGCAAGACGGCGATCAACTTCGTCTATGACGATGGCCTGCGGACCTACAAGAGTTCCAAGCCCTTCGAGGGCGTGATCGGCAATCTCGAGCGCCGCTACAAGGAGACCGAGAGCGCCGGCATGCGCGAGGAGATCGAGCGCTATATGTCGTCGGCGCCCTGCGTGGCCTGCGACGGTTACCGGCTGAAGCCTGAGTCGCTGGCCGTCAAGATCGACGGCATGCATATCGGCCAGGTCAGCGAGAAATCGATCCGTGCCGCGGCGGCCTGGTTCGCCGACCTGCCCGAAAAGCTAACCGATACGCAGCGCCAGATCGGCGAACGCATCTTCAAGGAAATCCGCGAGCGCCTCGGTTTCCTCAACGATGTCGGCCTCGACTACCTGACGCTGGCCCGCAATTCGGGCACGCTGTCGGGCGGCGAGAGCCAGCGCATCCGTCTGGCCAGCCAGATCGGCTCGGGCCTCACCGGCGTGCTCTATGTGCTCGACGAGCCGTCGATCGGCCTGCATCAGCGCGACAATGAGCGCCTGCTCGAAACGCTGCAGCGACTGCGCGACCTGGGCAACACGGTGATCGTGGTCGAGCATGACGAGGACGCCATCCTCACCGCCGATTATGTGGTCGATATCGGCCCGGGCGCCGGCGTCAATGGCGGCCATATCGTCGCCGAAGGCACGCCCGAGGATGTCATCCGCAATCCCAACTCGCTCACCGGCGCCTATCTCTCTGGCCGTATGGGCATCAAGGTGCCGGCGGAGCGGCGCAAGCCGACCAAGGGGCGGAAGCTGCATCTCGACGGCGCTACCGGCAACAACCTCAAGGACGTGTCGGTGGACGTGCCGCTCGGCCTCTTCGTGGCGGTAACCGGGGTCTCGGGCGGCGGCAAGTCGACGCTGATGATCGACACCATGTACCAGGCCATTGCGCGGCGCCTCAACGGCGCACGGGTCAACCCTGCCCCGCACAACCACCTCACCGGGCTCGAACTGCTCGACAAGGTGATCGACATTGACCAGTCGCCGATCGGCCGCACGCCGCGCTCGAACCCGGCGACCTATACCGGCGCCTTCACCCCGATGCGCGAGTGGTTCGCCGGCCTGCCGGAAGCCAAGGCGCGTGGCTATGGCCCGGGGCGCTTCTCCTTCAACGTCAAGGGCGGCCGCTGCGAGAAGTGCGAAGGCGACGGCGTCCTGAAGATCGAGATGCACTTCCTGCCCGACGTCTATGTCACCTGCGACGTCTGCAAGGGCCATCGCTACAACCGCGAGACGCTGGAAGTGCAGTTCAAGGGCAAGTCGATCTCCGACGTGCTCGACATGACCATCGACGAGGCCGTGGAGTTCTTCTCGGCGGTGCCGTCGATCCGCGAGAAGTTCGCGACGCTGCAGCGCGTGGGTCTGGGCTACGTCAAGGTCGGTCAGCCGGCGACGACGCTTTCGGGCGGCGAGGCGCAGCGCGTGAAGCTCAGCAAGGAACTCTCCAAGCGCGCCACCGGCCGCACGCTCTATATGCTCGACGAGCCGACCACGGGCCTTCACTTCCACGACGTGGCCAAGCTCCTCGAAGTGCTGCATGAGCTGGTCGATGGCGGCAACACGGTGCTGGTGATCGAGCACAATCTCGAAGTCATCAAGACTGCCGACTGGGTCATTGACATGGGCCCGGAGGGCGGCGATGGCGGCGGCGAGGTGGTGGGCATCGGCACACCCGAGGACATCGCCGCCAATCCGCGTTCACATACCGGCCGCTTCCTCAAGGAAGTGATGGGACGGCGCCTGCAGAAGTCGGCCGCGGCGGAATAGCCCGTTCATATTGCGTTCATCCATCAGGCGCCCGCAGCCGCTGCGGGCGCCATTTTTGTCTCGTGTGACGGTTTTTGCTGCGACCCACGCGCCCCGCGCATGGCTCAACTGCCGGATGGAGACTGGCACGCCAGGGCAAATCGCATCATGTTCCGGGCTCCATTCGGAAACGAAGGATGACGCAAATGTTTGTTCGAGCCGTCTGGCGCCTCAAGCGACTGGTCGATATCAAGCAGACGCTGCGGGAGATGGACATCCCCACAACCCGCGACGGTCTGGGGCTTTCGGGCAAGGACTTCCCGAAAATGACCCGTGGCCTGTTTGATCGCTGAACAGTCGTCGGCCTCGAGTTTACCGGCCGCCGCGCTCCTCACCGCGGCGGCCGCTCTTTATTAACTCCAGATGAACGCCGCCACAAAGAGCTATGCATTCGCTGCAGTGCGGTTCTGACAAATGCCCCTCTGCTCCTCCCCCCCGAACAGGCCTATCTATCCACCTGTAAACGAAAGGAGACTTCCAAATGGGTATTCGTACGACGATCAAAAAGTGGGCCGCCTACCAGCAGACCGTCCGTGAGCTCACCGCTCTCGACAACCGTCAGCTCAACGACCTGGGCATCACCCGCACCGACATCACGCGTATCGCCCGCGATCATGCCCGGACCATCTAACGGTTCCGACTGTATCTGCGAGACTGATCCGCTCCGAACACCCGCTTGCTGAAACAGCTAGCGGGTGTTTTGGTTTTTGGGGCTCCGGAGGATCAAGGAGAATCCGGACGGTTTTCCCTGGATCAACGAGACTCCGGCCTAGAAGTCGAGGCGCCCGACCAACTCGTCGTAGGGCAGGCACACGGCTTTTTGGAACGCCGGGCGCTCCTTGAGGCGGCCGTGCCAGGCAGCGACGGCGGGCAGGTCCGGGCGGTCGATGTCCATGCTGGTCCAGCGGTACATGGCGACGCCGGCGACGATATCGGCATAGGTGAAGTTGCGACCGCCGAGGAACGGCGTGTCGCGCAGGCGCTTCTCCATCATCTGAAAGCAGCGCAGCGTGGCGGCGATGCCGCGCTCGATCCTGGCTCGGTCGTGCTGGGCCACGGGCGCGCGGACGAGATCCCAGAACACGGCGATCCAGGCGGGCTGGAAGGTGGTGGCGACCCAGTCGGTCCACTGATCCACCGGGGCGCGCTCGGCCGGTTCTAGCGGGAACAGCAGGCCGCTGCCATATTCGGCCGAGAGATAACGGACCACGGCGTGGCTCTCCCACAGCGTCAATTCCCCGTCGCGCAGCACCGGAACGCGGCCATTGGGGTTCATGGCGAGGAAGTCGGGACTGTCGAGGCCGCCGAACGAGCCGCCGGCCGGGACGTGCTGATAGGGTAGCGCCAATTCTTCCAGCGCCCAGACGGCCTTCTGCACATTGGCCGAGTTGAGCCGGCCCCATAGCGTGATCGTCATCGTCGCTCCCGGAACTGCGATGGAACCGCGGTCGTTTCTCTCCGATACAGGCAGCAGAGGAGGAAGACCATGCGCAATCTCAGCGGGAAACGCGTCGCCATCCTGGCCACGGACGGCTACGAACAATCCGAACTGGAACTGCCACTCGCCCGGCTCAAGGAGGCTGGCGCGCAGGTGGAGGTGGTGTCGCTGAAGCCCGGCGTCATCAAGGGCTGGCACCATCACGACTGGGGCCGGCCGATCGATGTCGACCGGGTGCTGAGCGAGGCTTCGCCGAATGACTATGACGGCCTGGTGCTGCCCGGCGGGCAGATGAATCCCGATACGTTGCGGCTCGAGCCCGATGCTATCGGCTTCATCCGCGGCTTCTGGCAGCAGGGCAAGGTGGTGGCGGCCATCTGCCACGCGCCGTGGCTGCTGGTCGAGGCCGGGCTGGTGAAGGGCCGGAACGTCACGTCGTGGCCGTCGATCCGCACCGATGTGATCAATGCCGGCGGCATCTGGCACGATCTCGACGTAGTCGCGGACCAAGGGCTGGTCACCAGCCGCAAGCCGACGGACCTCGAGAGTTTTTGCCTCAAGATCGCCGAGGAACTGGCTGAGGGCGTGCACACGCGCCGCGCGGCGTGACGCATTGCGCGGCGGTGGTGCGCTTGCTATCTGCCGCGCATGCAAAACGAACCCATCCATATCATCGGCGGCGGGCTCGCCGGGTCTGAGGCGGCATGGCAGGCAGCGAATGCCGGCGCCACGGTGATCCTCCACGAAATGCGCCCGCAGCGCATGACCGAGGCGCACCTCACCCAGGGCTTTGCCGAGCTTGTCTGTTCCAACTCGTTCCGCTCGGACGATTTCGAGCACAATGCCGTCGGCCTGCTGCATGAAGAGATGCGGCGCTGCAATTCGCTGATCATGGCCGCGGCCGACAAGCACAAGCTGCCGGCCGGCGGGGCGCTGGCGGTGGACCGCGTGGCTTTTTCCGATGCGGTGACGGCTGCCATCCACGGCCATCCCAACATCACGGTCGAACTGGGCGAAGTCGCCGGGCTGCCGCCGGCGGAATGGAAGAACGTCGTCGTCGCCACCGGGCCACTGACCTCGCCGCCGCTGGCCGAGGCGATCAAGTCGCTGACCGGCGAGGACGAACTGGCCTTCTTCGACGCCATCGCGCCGATCGTCCACTACGAGTCCATCGACATGGACATCGCCTGGAAGCAGTCGCGCTACGACAAGGTCGGGCCGGGCGGCAACGGCGCCGACTACATCAACTGCCCACTCGACGAAAAGCAGTACAACGACTTCGTCGACGCGCTGCTGACGGGCGAAAAGCACGTCTATCACGAGTGGGAGAACGTGCCCTATTTCGACGGCTGCCTGCCGGTGGAAGTGATGGCCGAGCGCGGTCGCGAGACGCTGCGCTGGGGGCCGCTGAAGCCGGTCGGCCTCACTAACCCGCGCAATCCGACCGTCAAATCTTACGCCATCGTCCAGCTGCGGCAGGACAATGCGCTGGGCACGCTGTGGAACATGGTGGGGTTCCAGACCAAGCTCAAATACCGCAAGCAGGCCGATATTTTCCGGATGATCCCGGGGCTGCAGAATGCGCAGTTCGCCCGGCTGGGCGGGCTGCACCACAATACATTCCTCAACTCACCGCGCGTCCTCACCAGGGAAATGCGGCTCAAGGCCGATCCGCGCCTGCGCTTTGCCGGGCAG
>DASWWF010000267.1:0-4942 GCA_036401035.1 Devosia sp. | reverse complement strand
GGCGCAGATTTCTGACAAGGGTCTGAACCGATTGCGGAATTCATGAATGATGGATGACCCGAAGCTGACCGAAAAATCTGTCGTGGTGGATGCGGAAATCCTACCCGGTGCATCAGTGCCGACCATGAACGTTCATCGTGTAATGGCAGCCTGCGTGTCGTGATCCATCCCCGACCTCGATTGTCATCCCTGCGCAAAGCAGGGACCCACTCATCAGCCGGAGTGGAGGAGAGAGGGGTCCCGGGTCGTAGCCCGGGATGACAGCGGGTGGGTGAGGTGAGGTGAGAATGTGCGGACTGTCGGGCCGGCACAAGCGCCCCTCCTCCGGCCTCTGGCCTATACCATTCGGCCGTAGGCCTCATGGCCTTCTCACCCATAATCGCTCCATCAAAGCGATTTGGGCCTTTGGCCGGCTTGAAGTCCCCGCAAGCCATGGAGGAATCCAGACGGCGTGGTTGGCGAAAAGAAAAGGCCGCCGGATGTCCGGCGGCCTCGAAGCGTCACGGATGGACCAGGGTCACACCTCGCTGAGCTTGGTCCATTTGCCGTCGGCCTGGCTCGACTTCACCGAGGCCATGATGAATTCCATGCCTTCGACGCCGTCGGCCAAGGTCGGTAGGAGGCCGGCCACGTCCTTGCCGTCGCCGCGGATGACCTGGGCGAACTGGCTGTAGAGCGTGGCGAAGGCTTCGAGGTAGCCCTCGGGATGGCCGCCCGGGATGCGGACGTTCATCGAGGCAGCGGGCGGGGCCGAGATGGCGCCGCCGCGGGTCAGCAGCTGCTTGGGTTTGCCGAACTCGGTGTACCACATGTAGTTCGGGTTATCCTGCCGCCACTCGAGGCCGGCCTTTTCGCCATAGACGCGGAGCTGCAGACCGTTCTCCGAGCCGACGGCCACCTGGCTGGCCCAGAGCATGCCCTTGGCGCCGCCCTGGAACCTGAGCTTGATCTGCACGTCGTCGTCGAGCTTGCGGCCCTTGACGAAGCTGGTGAGCTCGGCGCTGACCGCCTCGGTCTTGAGCCCGGTGACATAGCGCAACAGATTATAGGCGTGGGTGCCGATATCGCCGATGGCGCCACCGGCGCCGGAGCGCTTGGGATCGGTGCGCCACGACGCCTGCTTGTTGCCCGGATCGGCGGCATTGGTCAGCCAGTCCTGCGGATACTCGGCCTGGATGACGCGGATCTTGCCCAGCGCCCCCGACTTCACCAGCTCTCGCGCCTGACGGATCAGCGGATAGCCGGTGTAGTTGTGGGTGAGCAGGAATTTTGCGCCCTTCTTGGGCTTGATCGCCGCCAGCGCCCGCGCGTCCTCGATGGTCGAGGTCAGCGGCTTGTCGCAGATGACGTGGATGCCGGCCTCGAGGAAGGCCTTTGCGGGCCCGAAATGCACGTGGTTGGGGGTGACGATCGACACCGCCTGGATGCCGTCCTTGCGGGCGGCTTCCTTCTGGGCCATCTCTTCCCAGCTGGTATAGATACGGTCTTCGGCAAGGCCGATATTGCGGCCGGACTCGAGCGCCGTCTTGGCGTTCGAGCTCAGCGCACCGGCGACGAGGTCGTAGTCGCCATCGATGCGGGCCGCGATGCGGTGCACATAGCCGATGAAGGCGCCGGTGCCGCCACCGACCATGCCCAGGCGAATGCGGGGCTTTCCGTTCTCTGCCATCTCTTCCCCCTTAGCTCAGGCCGAGGATCTTGCGGTTGGCGGCCTTGTCGGTGCCGGCCGCCGCGAAATCGTCGAACGCCTTTTCGGTGACGTTGATGATGTGGCTCTGGATGAACGGCGCGCCTTCGGCAGCGCCCTGCTCCGCCGACTTGATCGCGCATTCCCACTCGAGCACGGCCCAGCCGTCGAACCCGTAGGCCGAGAGCTTCGAGAAAATGCCGGCGAAATCGACCTGGCCGTCGCCGAGCGAGCGGAACCGCCCTGCCCGGTTCACCCAGCTCTGGAAGCCCGAATAGACGCCCTGCTTGCCGGTCGGATTGAACTCGGCGTCCTTGACGTGGAACATCCGGATCCGCTCGTGGTAGAAATCGATGTACTGCAGGTAGTCGAGCTGCTGCAGCACGAAGTGGCTCGGATCGTAGAGCAGATTGGCGCGCGGATGGTTGTTCACGCGCTCGAGGAACATCTCATAGGTGGCGCCGTCAAAGAGGTCTTCTGACGGGTGGATCTCGTAGCAGAGATCGACGCCGTGGCGGTCGAACTCGTCGAGGATCGGGGTCCAGCGGCGGGCCAGCTCGTCGAAAGCTTCCTCCACCAGCCCCGGCGGCCGCTGCGGGAACGGGTAGAGATAGGGCCAGGCCAGCGCGCCCGAGAAGGTCGCGTGCGCCTTGAGGCCGAGATTCCTGGACGCCGCCGCGCAGTGCTTGAGATGCTGCACCGCCCATTCCTGGCGCGCCTTGGGATTGCCGCGTACCGCGGGGATGGCAAAGCCGTCCGAGAGCTCGTCATAGGCCGGATGGACGGCCACGAGCTGGCCGATGATGTGGCTGGCGAGTTCGGCGATCTCGAGCCCGTGGCTCTGCACCGTGCCCTTGACCTCGTCCGCATAGGTCTTGGACGTCGCGGCCTTTTCGACATCGACGAAATGGCTCGCCCAGGTCGGGATCTGCACGCCCTTGTAGCCGAGATCGGCCGCCCAGCGGCAGATATTGTCGAGCGTGTCGAAGGGCGCCTTGTCCCCCGCGAACTGGGCCAGGAAGATGGCTGGCCCCTTGATCGTCTTCATGGAAATGATCCTCCTCGCATGACGCCGCGCCGGCGCTGGGCCGGCTCGATTGTGCACGTACCTCACCCTCTGTGAGTTCCGCGGATTTGTAGCAGTTTGCCCCGCTAACATGTCAGAGCCTACCTTGACCGGCGGTCCTCAACTGTCAAGGCGGGGCAAGTGGTTGGACGTAAAGAAAGGGGCCCCGCGCGGGTCTGCGCCGGGGCCCTTCTCTGTTGCTTGCCGGACCTGTCAGCGCAGCAGGGCGCGGGCCTCGTCGGGGCCGAGGGCGGCGGGGCGCTCGCAGGTGGTCTGGAGGGTGATGACCTGGCCGGTCTCGCCGGCCTTGAGGATCGAGGTCATCACGTCCACGGCATGGAGCGCCACGTCGAGATCGCAGCGGGCCTTCTTGCCGGTTTCGATCGAGTCCATCATGTCCGAGAGACCCGCATTGCGGTAGTTGGCGCGCGGCGTCGGGGTATCGAGACCCTGGTTGGCGATGCCGAACGGGTGATCCCAGGGGGTCACCTTCTCCTTGGTGCCGGCGCGATCGGTGATGGTCACGTCGCCGTTGAAGAAGTTGGGATCGGGCACATAGACCGAACCCTCGGTGCCGTAGAGCTCGATATTGTGGTGGCCATGGCTGGAGACGTCCCAGCTGGCGCCCAGGGTGATGATCGCGCCGTTGTGGAATTCGAGGATGGCGTGGATCGTCGTCGGCGTGCCGACCTTGATGAAGGTGCCCTTGAACGGCGATCCCTCGGTGGTCACTTCGCGCTCGGCGCGGGCCGAACCGGTGAAGGCTGTGACGCGCTTGATCGGGCCGACAAGGCTGATCAGGTCGGTGATGTAATAGGGGCCGAGATCGAGGATCGGGCCGCCGCCGGGCTGGAAGAAGAAGTCCGGGTTCGGGTGCCAGTGCTCCATGCCGCGCGAGAGCACGTGCATGGTGCCCGAGGCGATCTTGCCGACCTTGCCCGAGTCGATGATCGAGCGGGCCTGCTGGTGCGCGCCACCCAGGAACGTATCCGGGGCCGAGCCGACCTTGAGCTTGTGCTCTTCGGCCAGCGCCTTGAGCTGGATGCCCTCTTCGACCGACAGCACGAACGGCTTTTCCGAATAGGCGTGCTTGCCGGCCGAGAGGATGTTCTTGGACACCTCGAAATGGGTCGAGGGGATCGTCAGGTTCACGATCACGTCGACTTCCGAGTTTTTCAGCAGCTCGTCCGGGGTCTGCGCGGCGACATTGTATTCCTCGGCGCGCTTCTGGGCGGCGGCGGGGACGATGTCGGCGATGGCGCGGACTTCGAGATTCTTGAACAGCGGTGCGAGGCGGAGATAGGCGGCCGAGATGTTGCCGGCGCCCATGATGCCGACGCCATAGGTCTTTGCCATTTTTTGTCAGGCTCCGAGGGACTTGATGAAGGCGATCGAGCGCGAGGCGAAGCGGTCGATGTCGCTGGGATTGTCGTGTTCGGCAATGAAGTAGCGGGCCTTGGTGGCGCGGGCGATGGGCCACAGCGTCTTCCACGGCACCACGCCATGGCCGGCATCGGCCCAGCCGTCTTCGTTGACGTTCTCGCCGGCCGGCGCGATGTCCTTGACGTGGATGGCGACGATGCGGTCGCCATTGGCCTGGAGCCACGGGGCCGGATCGGCCTTACCGCGCACGATCCAGGCGACATCGGCCTCGATGTTCACCGCGGACGCGGCTTCGAGCAGGATGTCCATGGCGTAGCGGCCGTCATATTTGACGAACTCGAAGTCGTGGTTGTGGTAGCCGAAGGTGAGGCCGGCATCCTGGTACGGCTTGGCAATCTTCTGCAGCTTGTCGCCGAACGTCTTCCAGCCATCGGCCGAGGTCGGGCGCTGCTCGGGGGCGAGCCAGGGGCAGACGATGACCTTGATGCCCAGCGTCTCGGCGAGTTTGAGACCCTTGGCGGTGTCTTCGAGATCGCCCAGGCTCACATGCGCGGTCGGCATAGTGAGGCCGTTGGCGTCGAGCTGCGCTTTCAGCGCCTGCGGGTCGGTATAGAGGCTGCCATAGCCCTCGACATGCTTGTAGCCGAGCTTGGCCACGGTCTTGAGCACGTCCGCCAGCGGGTAGTTGCGGGCCGAGAAAAGCTGAAATCCGATATCCATTGGTCTTGTCCTTACTTCCAGGCCGAAACCGACGCGAAGGAGCGCTGCGCAAAGCGCGCATCGTCCGACGGATTGTCGTGTTCCAT
>DASWWF010000266.1:0-1764 GCA_036401035.1 Devosia sp. | reverse complement strand
TTTTCGGTGGCGCCGGCGGCGAAGAGGGCGTCGCGGCCCCACTTGTCGTCGAGCAGCATGCCGAAGCCCGGGCGGCCATCGGCGACCTTAAGCGCCGACTGCACGGCCAAGGCCTTGAAGGCCGGGATGCGGTGGGCCTCTGCGCCGGCGATGTCCTCGATCTGCTTGCGATGGTCGATGGCAAGCGCCATCAGCTTGGGCCAGTTGCCCCTGCGGGTGGTGGCCCAGTGGATATGGTTGAGGTCGTCGTCCTTGCGCAAGGCGCGGTGCTTGCTGCCGTGTTCGAGGAAGAACGAGAGCTCGTCCCAGGTGGGATATTCGGGGGCGCAGAGCAGGCGGGAGACGGCGAAGGCGCCGCAGGCATTGGCCCAGGTGGCGCAGGTCTGCAGTGGCTCGCCCTTGAGCCAGCCGCGCAGGAACCCGGACATGAAGGCGTCGCCGGCGCCGAGGACGTTGTAGACCTCGATGGGGAAGCCCTTGCCTACAATGCCGTTTTCGAGATCGGCCGGGATCGGGCCGTCATAGACGATGCAGCCCATGGCGCCGCGCTTGAGGACGATGGTCGCCGCGGTGGCGGCGCGAATGGCTTTGAGGGCGGCGAGGAGATCGGACTCGCCACCGGCGATCAGCACTTCTTCCTCGGTGCCGACGATGAGGTCGCAGTCCTTGAGGATGGGCTTGATCTTGGATGTGACGTAGTCGGATTTGACGTAGCGCGAGAAGCCGGCTTCGTGGCCGGCGAGGCCCCAGAGATTGGGGCGATAATCGATGTCGAACACCACCTTGCGGCCGTTGGCCTTGGCGATGCGGATGGCCTTGAGCTGAGCGGCCTCGGCATTGGCGGTGGAGAAGTGGGTGCCGGTGACGAGGACAGTGCCGGCCGAGGCGATGAAGGCTTCGTCGATGTCGGCTTCCGAGAGCGCCATGTCGGCGCAGTCGGTGCGCACGAAGATCATGGGTGAGACGCCTTCCTTCTCGACGGCGAGCAGGACGAGGGCGGTCAAGCGCCCGGGATCGCTTACAATTCCGGCGGTCTCGACGCCTTCGCGGGCCAGTTGCTCGGTGATGAAGCGGCCCATCTGCTCGGCGCCGACGCGGGTGACGAGGGCGGATTTCAGGCCCAGCCGGGCGGTGCCGATGGCAATGTTGGCAGGACAGCCGCCGACGGCCTTGGTGAAGGTGCCGATATCCTCGAGGCGGGTGCCGATCTGCTGGCCGTAAAGATCGACCGAGGCGCGCCCGATGGTGATGACATCGAGCTGAGGCTTCGGCATGATCTCCCCCTGACGGTCGCTCTGGACAGGCATCTGGCGCCGTTGTATCCCTCGCGCGAATGAAACGTCAATTCCGAATTGGAACAATTTCGGAATGAACGTTCTAAATTCATCAAAGGGGCATTTCGGTGATCAGATTCGGTATCCTCGGCGCCGGGCGTATCGGCAAGGTGCATGCGCGGACGATTGCGGACTCGGGAAAAGCCAAAGTGGCTTTCGTGGCCGATGCGATCGTCGAGGCCGCATCATCGCTCGCCCAGAGCGTGGGGGCACAAGTTTCTTCGGTGGACGAGGTGATTGCCTCCGATGTCGATGCGATCCTGATCGCGACGCCGACCGATACGCATGCGGACCTGATCGAGCAGGCGGCGCGGGCCGGCAAGGCCATCCTCTGCGAAAAGCCGGTGTCGCTCAGCGTCGAGCGCATCGAGCAGTGCCTGCCGGTGGTCGAGAAGGCCGGCGTGCCGCTGATGATCGGCTTCAACCGGCG
>DASWWF010000265.1:0-9852 GCA_036401035.1 Devosia sp. | reverse complement strand
ATCACGGAGAGATCGCGCCACAGCGGATCCTCACCCGTGACACCGGGGGAGGGGGACCAGCCGCAGGCTGGTGGAGGGGGCGCGGGATGGTGCAATGGCGGTCACAATTGCTGCACCACATTCACCCACAGCCCACTCGGGTCCCGCAGCGAAAACCGCCGCTGGCCGAATGGTTCATCGGTCAGCGGGTAGTCCGGCTCCTTGCCCGAGGCCACCACCTCGGCCAAAGCCGCGGCGGCATCGGCCACCTCCAACTCCATGCTGGTCCCCGCGACATAGGCCTCCGGCCCCGGGGGATAGGAGGGATGACCGGGCGACATGAAGGCGATGCTGGCGCCGTCGGCCTGCATGTAGACGAACCAGTCGTTCTCGAAGACCACGGCGAAACCCAGGTGCCGGGCCCAGAAATCGCGGCAGGCGGCGAATTGTTCGCTGACGATGATGGGATAGCGGTCAACATACTTCATGGCGGGTCTCCTTTGACATCGAGTCTGCGATGCATTAAACATACAGGCAGTCGGTTTGTAAATTACCTCGGACGTCATGAAGAACAGCGAACGGGTCAAACGCACCAGGGACGCGCTGCTTGCCGCGGCGTCAAAGCTCTTTGCTGACAAGGGCTTCGCGGCAACTTCTACCGAAGAGATTCTGGCGCAGGCCGGGGTGACGCGCGGGGCGCTCTATCACCACTTCGCCGATAAATCGGCGCTGTTCGAGGCCGTCTGCGAGGGCCTCATGCTGGAAGCCGCCGAGGAGATCGAGCGCGCCACGGCGGGCGTCGACGATAGCATCGCGGCGCTGGAAACGGGCTTTGCGGCCTGGTTCGGCTTCGTACTCGATCCGGGCGTGCGGACCATCCTGCTCGTCGAAGCGCCGACCGTGCTCGGTTTCGGGCGCTGGCGGGCGCTCGACGACGCGCATTCGTTCCAGTCGCTGCGGGCGGGCGTCGATGAGGCGCTGCTCAACGGCACGCTGGTCTTTGCGGGGGCCGGCGACGATCTCGCCGCCATGCTCAACGGCGCCGCCAACGATCTCGCCTTGCGCGGGCTCACGCCTGAGCGTGCCTCGGCGGCGATCAAACAGCTCATCGCTGCCTTCCGGCCACAATGAATTCTGTAGTGGGAAGCTATTAATCTAGGACAGATCGCCGGTCGTGAACAGTCAACTTGCGTAGCGATTGCCGGGTTTTAGCGGGCGACATAGCGTCGCGGGCGTTCAAACGACTTGGCAATACCGCAAGGATACTGACGAATGAAGACGGCCGTCATTTTCGACTGCGAATTCCTGTGTCTTGAAGGCTCCCAGCGCCGCTTCTGGTGCGCGGCGATCGATCCAGATCCGGTGATCGCGCAGATCGGCGCGACCAAGATCAGCCTTGAAGTCGATTTCGCCATCCTCGATACCTTCAAGCGCTATGTCGTCCCGGTCGACCGGCACGGCCAGCGCTATGCGCTCGACGCCTTCTTCACCCAGCTGACGGGCGTCACCGAGGGCGATATCGACAGCGAGGGTGTGCCGATCACCGAGGCGCTGCTGGCGCTCGACAGGTTCGCGGCCGGGGCGCGCTGCTGGTCCTGGGGCAAGGACGAGCTCAACATGGTGGCGATCAGTTGCTACGTCGCCGGCGTGCCGTTGCCGATCCCGGCGCAGCGCTTCGACAATGCGGTCAAGCTCCTGCTCGCGGCGGGCATGCCAGTCGAGGATCTGGCGCGCACGCCCAGCAACAAGCTCGTCGAATACTACAAGGTCGAGCATCCGCCGCTGCGCGGCCACGACGCGCTCGACGATGCGCTCTCGGTCACCTATGCGGTCCAGCATCTGCTCAAGGCCGGCAAGCTGGCCCCCGACGTCTTCGACCGCCTCTAGTCGCGTTGAGTTTTCCCGCCGCCTGTGACACAGCACGGGCGGCGCGGGCGTGATGGAATGGTAGACATACGGGACTTAAAATCCCGAGGGTGTAGACCCGTGTGGGTTCGAGTCCCACCGCCCGCACCAAGAACTTGTCCCCTTGCCTTGTGGACAAGCCATGATGGCGTTGAGCGGCTCCGCGTTTTCGCCCAAGTTGGTCCCTAGGGGCAGCGGCGCCGGGGCCACCGGTCAGGGGATTGTCAGGACGATATGCTGATCAAGCGAGAGGTTCTCGAAGCCATCAAGCGCGGCGAGATCACGGTGCAGTTCCGGCGCTGGAAGCGGGCGACTGTCAGGGCCGGCGGCACGCTCAAGACCAAGGTCGGCGTGCTTTCCATCGGCCGCATGGACCCGATCACCGTCGAGGCGGTGACCGAGGAGGACTGCCGCAAGGCCGGCTTCAGGGACAAAGCCGATTTTATCAAATGGCTGGCGACCATGAAGGATGGCGATCTCTGCCGCATCGAGATAGGCTATCTGGGCGAGGCGGCACCCTGAGATTGCGCGAAGAGGTCATCTAGATGCGTATCGGATTTCAGGCCGCGTTCCTCGCCGTGCTCATTGGCGTGGCCGTCGCCTACTTTGCCTTGCCGGCGCGCGCCCAGGCGCAGGAGAACTGCACGGCATGGGTCACCGACATGCTGGAAGACGAGGGCGGCTCGGTTCTGACCACGCATGTCTGCTCGGACGATTCCTCGCAAACCTGGCTCGCCATGACCTGCTACCAGGGCAGGCTCGTGATTGACCACGACCTGGCGCTCGGTGGCAGCAAGGAACCCGCCTCTGGCGAAACCGTCGAGGTCGAGTTCGTCACCGATGGGGGCATCGAGACCGTGCCGATGATGTTCCAGGAAATGACGGCCTATTTCTCCGGCGAAGTTCCGGCGGACGGCAAGCTGGTCGAGCTGCTCGAGAGCAAAGCGAGCCTGATGATCCGCGACAGGGCGGCGGCCTATCCGGTCCGGACCTATTCGCTCAAGGGATCGAGCGCAGCGCTGACGAAGCTCGTTTCGGCCTGCGGCTGATCGGTGGGGTGGTGTTCCGCCACGGCTGTTCGGGCGCTCCCGGCCCGGTCGCCGCGTAGCTCCGCAGCGCGCCGTTGACCGTGCGCTGCAGCACAGCCAGCGCCTTGTGCCACTCGCTGTAGCGCTGGCGCCAGTAACGCACCGCGACCAGATGCACGATGTTGGAGTCGGTGGCGCTGCTCCAGTCCGGCGGCCGGCCGATGCGGGCGTGGTGGCGGATCAGGTGGTCGAACGGCGCGGGCAGGGCAATCGCCGCCCAATAGATCGTCAGCGCGTCCTCATGTGCCAGCTTGTTGGTCTCCACCTTCTCGTCGCGGAAGGCCCAGTAGAGCAGGTCTTCGATATCGATGTGCCGTACCATGATGCGCCTCGCCGAGAGAGTGGGTGCGCGTCAACGGGCAAGGGCGGCAGCGGTTTCGTCACCTTCGGCAACGACGTTAAGAGATGGTTGCCGGCCATCGCGCAGAAATCTGAAGCAGCCTGTTGACCCTCACGTGGCGTCAGGGACTATCCCGTCGTCCTGCGGAAAATGCGCGAGGCGGAAGGCATGTATACGGTCAAGCAGGTGGCAAAACTCTCGGGCGTCTCGGTCCGGGCGCTGCACCATTACGACGAGATCGGTCTGCTCAAGCCCGCGCATATCGGCGCCAACCGCTATCGCTATTACGGCGAGGACGAACTGCTGCGCCTGCAGCAGATCCTGATCCACCGCGAACTCGATATCCCCTTGGGCGAGATCGCCGCCATTCTCGATGCTCCGGGTTTTGACCGGCTGGCCACGCTGCAGACGCAGCGCGACCGGCTGGAGCAGGAGGCGAAGCGCTACGCCGAACTCGTCCAGACGATCGACCGCACGATCGCTCGACTAAAAGGAGATCGCGCCATGCAGGACGCGGATTTGTACAAGGGCATTTCGCCCGAAAAGCAGGCGGAGTACGAGGCCTGGCTGATCGACCGCTTCGGCGGCGACATGCCCGGGCGGATCGAAACCAGCCGCAAGAAGTGGGCCGAACTGACCGAGGCCGAGCAGCACGCGCTGCAGGATGAGCTCAGGGAACTCGAGCAGGGGTTGGCCGAAGGGCTTCGCCGTGGCGTGCCCCGCGAGTCCCGCTCGCTCGACCCGTTGCTGGAGCGGCACCGGGCGTGGGTCGGCCACATGTGGGACAGGCCCTGTCCACCCCAGGCCTATGCCGGCCTTGCCGACCTCTACCTCTCCCACCCGGACTTCATCGCCCGCTACGAGACCATCGAGACCGGCTTCGCCGAGTATCTGGCCGGCGCGATGAAGGCCTATGCCCGGCGGGTGGATGGCTAAGTCATTCCCATGACGCAGATTTAATGTTCGGCGCCGGAACTCTGGCTCGCCACTCGACGTTTTCCCGGTACATCTCAACCAGGAGGACATCATGCACAAGGACGAAGTCAAAGGCGCCGCCAAGGAAGCCCGCGGTCACGTCAAGGACGCGATCGGCAAGGCCACCGGCGACGAGAAGCTGCGTGCCGATGGTGCCGCCGACAAGGTCGAAGGCGCCGTGCAGAAGGGCGCCGGCAAGATCAAGGAAGCGGCTCGCGACGCGCTCAAGCACTGATCGCTGAGCAGCGTTTCCAGGAAGAGGCCGTCCCGAGTGGGGCGGCCTCTTTCGTTTTGCGCTAAGCTTGGGCCGACTCGCAGGGGGCAAGAGATGATCGGCAGCATCCTCACCGGGCTCGTGGCCCTCATCCACGTCTACATCCTCATCCTCGAAATGTTCCTCTGGGACACGCCGCGCGGCCGCAAGGCGTTCGGCACCACCGAGGAGTTTTCCAGGGCCTCCAAAGTGCTGGCGGCCAACCAGGGGCTCTACAACGGCTTCCTCGCCGCTGGCCTCTTCTGGGGCATCTGGCTGGGCGAGGCGGGCGATCCGATCAAGATATTCTTCCTCCTCTGCGTCGCGGTCGCGGGCATCTACGGGGCGCTGACCGTCGGCCCCCGCATCCTCCTCGTCCAGACCGTCCCGGCCGCGATCGCGCTGGTCGCGGTGTGGTTCACCTGACGGGCTTGTGGATAGGTAAAATCCGCGGCGTCACCGGAATTGAGACGCCACCCCCTCTATCGTAAGACTGCGATGGGCGTTTTCGATGCGGACGGCCAGCGCACAAGGCCAGTTGCGCTGCGGCTGGATTCTGTGCGGAGCCGCCCCGTGTCTAGTGAGTGCGGCGGGGCTTCAGCGTGAAGCAGGTGCGTTTCCAGGTCGAGTACAAGATGATGAGCGACGGCTATACGCCGCTGTTCGTCGATGGCGAATCGACGCCGCTCGACTTCTGGGGTTTCAACAACGACATCATCCGCCGCCTGACCCGGCTTTGTTTTCTGTTCGACCGCCAGGTCAACTGGGACAACCCGGCCGACGAGCGCTGGCAGATGCCCGAAAAGGAGCGCAACGAGTTTAATGCGCTCCTGCCCTTCGTGATTTCCGAGATCGAACTCTTCCTCGGTGACGCCTGGGAAATCGAGAACGTCACCCGTTCCCTCTAGGCGAAGCGATAGAAGAGCCGGGCGCAGCCGCTGCCGAGCTTGTTGACCTCGATCAGCTCGATGCTGTCCTTGAAAAAGCCAGTCGGCGGAAACAGCGGATAGCCGCCGCCGAGCAGGGTCGACATCACATAGACCTCGATCTCGTCCAGCGCCCCGCGCTCGATGAAGGCCATCTGCAGCTTGCCGCCACCCAGCATCCAGACGTCGCCGTCCTCGAGCGCCCGCAGTTCGGCCACCAGCGCATCGACGTCGGAGCGGAGTTCGACATTGCCGAAGCTGGTGTCGATGTCCCTCGACGTGACGACGATCGAGCGCTGATCCTTGTAGGCCCAGGCATGGCCTTCGCGCTTGACCCACTCATAAGTACTCCGACCCATGACAACGGTGCGGATGCGCTTGATGAAGAGGTTGTAGTCGAATTCCGCCAGCTCGACATCCTTGCGCTCCATCAGCCACTTGAGGCCCTCGTCCTTGTCGGCGATGAAACCGTCCAGGCTCGTAGCAATATATCCGACGATGCGGGCCATCTTCTTGTCTCCGGTTTTTGCTGGTATGGCCGGACGATACACGTCGTGCGCGCGAGAAAGTGTCAGCAGTGAAGTACTGCCTCATCGAGACGGATCTCGGCACATTCGGCCTGGGCTGGACCGAAAAGGGCGTGGCTCGCGCGCTGTTGCCGGACAGCAAGCCGGGCGCGATCGCCCAGCGCATGGCCAAGTACGGCTCGCAGTCGGCCGCGCCGGAAGAAGAGATCGCCGAGATCGTGGCCGACATCCAGGCCTATGGCCGCGGGGAACGGATCGAGTTCGACGAGGTGCCGCTCGATCTTGGCGGGCAATCCGAGTTCAACCGCCGGGTCTATGACGACATTCTCAAGCTGGAGTGGGGCCAGACCACCACCTATGGCGACATCGCGCGGCGGCTGGGCGACGTGGCGCTGTCCCGGGCGGTCGGCGCGGCGCTGGGCGCCAATCCGATCCCGCTGATCGTGCCGTGCCACCGGGTGCTGGGCAGCAATGGCAAGGCCGGCGGTTTCTCCGCCCCGGGCGGCGCCGGCTCGAAGATGAAGATGCTGGCGATGGAGAAGGCCGCCTCGCCCGAAGGGCAGTTCTCGTTCGGCTTCTGACCCGGCGGGGTCTCGTGGTTTCCGCCCGGCGTCCCGGTCCTTGCCGCTGTCCCCGCTGCCGCACCTTGCGGGGGGCAGGTCATTGTGCGCGGCAGGAGGACGCCGTCGCGGAACGGGATGCCAGGCGGAGGCGGCGATGAGTAGGGGGCTCAGCCGACCCCCGCAACAGCCCAACCCGCCGGGCATAGCAATTGCCCGCCGGCATATCAGTCGCGCGCCAGCCGCTTATGCCGGCCCGGCGGCACGCCGAAGCGGCGGCGATAGGCGCTGATGAAATTGGTCGCCTGCGCATAGCCGACAGTCCAGGCGATCTGCTTGAGCGGCAGATCCGGGCGTTCGCTCAGCATCCTGCGGGCCGCATCGAGGCGTGCGTCGCGCAGCAGTTCGAACACGGTGTGCCCGTAGAGCAGCCGGAACCCGAGGTTGAGCCGCTTAGGCGAAAGACCGGCCGACGCCGCCAGCTCGTGCAAGGCGGGCGTCTGGCCGAGCTCGGCCAGCAGACGATCGTGGGCGTCGCGCACCCTGGCGATCTCGCGGGCGGTGAGCTGGCGCTGCTCCGCCGGTTCCTCAGCCAGCGCATCGAACTGCAGTGCCAGCAGTTCGAGCACCTTGGACTCGCGATAGAGTTGGGCCATACGGCCGCAATAGACAGGGCGGACAAGGTCCTCGGCGACGCGGGCCAGAGCCGGCGCCAGCGGCATGGATGTGGAAATCGGGGCGCCGCCATTGCTCACGGCCTTCCGTACCAGCGGCGGCACGTAGTCGTTGGCGACGCGGTCGATGATGCGGGCATCCACCTTCAGCGCTGTCGAACGCCAGATGGCGCCAGCGGTGACGTGATAATTCGTGCGGCGACCGAACGGCGTCAGCGCGTAGAAGCGGCCCGACTGCTGCCAGAGCTGATCCTCGCTGCCCGCCGCCTCGATGCGGCCAGAGCCGGCGAGGATGCAGCCCAGGATGAGCATATCGGTGGGGGAGTGTTCAGCGGCCGATAGCGTGAAGTCGCGATCGGAGTGGGCCTCGAGCCGGTAGAACCCGATACCCTCGGCGATATCACGGTATTCCATGTAGCCTTGGAATGGGCCGTCGGTGAATTCGGTCCGGCCAGTCCCATCAAAGTCGCGGATATTGCCATCCGCGTTTTCCAACGCCCACAAGCGACGCATGCATCGATCCTCGGTACGCCCCCCGAGTGGGGGCGAGGGATAGCCGCGATCGGCGGCGCACGCAACCTCTGGAATTCTAGCGGGCTATTGTCCGCGCTTGAACGTCTTCAGATGATCGAGTGCCCTGGTCACCTGGCTGGCGATGGCCTCGACCGGCTCGACGACCGACACCGTCAGGACATTCTCGTCGGCCGCGGGCACTTCGAGCGTGGCGAACTGGCTGTCGAGCAGGCTCGCCGGCATATATTCGTGGTTGCGTGCCTCGATGCGCTTGCGGATGACATCCTTGCTGCCCTCGAGGAAGACGAAAAGGATCGGTTCGCCGGCCTTTTCGGTGAGGTATTCGCGATAGGCGCGCTTGAGAGCCGAGCAGGCGCCCACGGCGGACCCCTTCTGCTCGGCTGCGTCCCTGAGCGCTAGCGCCAGCGTCTCGAGCCAGGGCCAGCGGTCGTCGTCGGTCAATGGGATGCCGTTGCGCATCTTCTCCTTGTTGGCCGGCGGGTGGTAGCCGTCGCCATCGAGAAAGGGCACGTGCAGCCGGCGGCCGATGGCCTTGCCGACCGTCGATTTGCCGCTCGACGACACGCCCATCACGATGATGATGCGGGCAGGTTCAAACTGTCGCTGTGAAGGCGCCGTCGACATAAAGGATGTGTCCGTTCACGAATTTGGAGGCGTCCGAGGCGAGGAACACAGCCGCGCCGCCCAGCTCGGAGGGTTCGCCCCAACGGCCCATCGGCGTGCGCGTTTCCACCCAGCGGTTGAACTCTTCGTTCTTGAGCAGGGCCTCGTTGAGCTCGGTGCGGATATAGCCCGGGGCGATGCCGTTGACGTTGAGGCCGTGCTTGGCCCAGTCCACTGCCATGCCGCGCGTCAGGTTGGCGATGGCAGCCTTGCTGGCCGCATAGGGTGCGATGCCCGGCCGGGCCAGATTACTCATCACCGAGCAGATATTGATGATCTTGCCGTGGCCGCGCGGAATCATGCGCTTGGCGACGGCCTGGCCGACATAGAATGCCGAGTGCAGGTTGGTGCGAATGACCTGGTCGAACTTGTCGGCAGGGAAGTCCTCGAGCGGGGTGCGGTACTGCATGCCGGCATTGTTGACGAGGATGTCGACAGGGCCGACTTCGTCCTCGCACCAGGTGACCGCGTCATTGACGCTCTCTTCGCTGGTGACGTCGAAGGCGACCGCGCGCACCGTGGCACCGCCCTCTGCCAGCCGGCTCGCGGCCTCGCCCAGCGCGATTTCGTCACGCCCATTGATGATGACATCGGCGCCTGCGCCGGCCAGCGCGGCGGCGATGCCGAAACCGATGCCGCGACTCGAACCCGTGACCAGCGCCCGCCGTCCGGCGAGGCTGAACATCGATAGACTATCCACCAAGATCAGTTCACTCCCTCTGACCGGCGGGACACTAGGGCAAGTTCCGGGCATTGGTAAGGGGCGAAACACGGTTTGGCCGTACGCCTTTTTGGGGGCATCCGGCAGGCCCGCGACCGGCATTTTCCGGTGGCATTCGGCCGTCCCACGTGCCAGAAAAGCGCCCCTGACGAAGCCTTTTGGCGTATGGAGGACTTTCTATGTCGACTGCGGATATCGGCCTGATCGGCTTGGCCGTGATGGGCTCCAATCTGGCGCTCAATATCGCCGAAAAAGGCTATACAATCGCAGTCCACAACCGAACCGCCTCGAAAATCGACGACTTCATGGCTGTGGCCAAGGAGCAGGGGCTCGACGGCAAGACGATTCCAGAAGCCGACCTCGTCAAGTTCATCCAGACGGTCAAGCGCCCACGCTCGATCATCATCATGGTCAAGGCCGGCAAGCCGGTCGACGAGATGATCGAGCAGCTGCTGCCCCATCTCGAATCCGGTGACGCCATCCTCGAATGCGGCAACTCGCTCTATACCGACAGCGACCGCCGCTACGAGTATCTCAAGTCCAAGGGCATCGGCTTCCTGGGCATCGGCGTGTCGGGTGGCGAAGAGGGCGCCCGCCATGGTCCCTCGATCATGGTCGGCGGTCCGGAAGAGCAGTGGAAGAACGCTCAGCCCATCCTCGAAGCGATCTCGGCCAAGTTCAACGGCGAGCCGTGCTGCGCTTATCTC
>DASWWF010000264.1:0-4552 GCA_036401035.1 Devosia sp. | reverse complement strand
TCGACTGGGCGCTCGAACGCTGCCGCGAACGCGGTTGCGGCATGGCCCATCTCACCTCCAACAAGCAGCGCCTCGACGCCCACCGCTTCTACGAACGCCACGGCTGGAAAAAGAGCCACGAAGGCTTCAAGTACTATTTCTAGCTGTGCGTCAGTGCCGTCTCATCCGCGAGACACGAAGCCCTCATGGTGAGCTTGTCGAACCACGAGGGCGGGCACGCCGGACGTGCCACGACCTCGTCCTTCGACAGGCTCAGGATGAGGTCTACTGAAATTCCGGCGCGGGCGTAACTAGCGCTTCTCCACCGCGCCAAGGCGGACCAGCACCTCGCCGGGGATGCCGTAGAAACGGATCATTTCCTTCTGGTCGCGGAGCCCGCAGAGCTCGCGTTGCACGAAGAAGGCCCAGACCTTCTTGGCTGCATCGCGGACCAGGTCGAGCCGCGCTTCGTCGCTGCCGCGAACGGGGGCGGCGTCGAAGGCGCGCAGCGCCTCCATCGCCTTTTCCACCAGCCGGCCATGATGACCGAGTGAAGAGGCCTTCTCGGCCAGCATCTCGTTTTCGAGGATGTTGAGCCCGGTGTCCCGGAGGGCGCGGGCGGCGATCAGGTCGGGAGGCAGCAGAGACATCGGCAGGGTTCCGTTTGCCCCGCCAAGCTAGGATGCAGCGGCGCGATCTTCAACCAGCCCCGCCTTGCACAGCCTTGTGAATAGGGTAGGAAGGCGGCCATGACCCAACGCTCCGCCACCCTTGTCGGCTTCGTCGCCGTGCTGCTCTGGTCGCTGCTGGCCTTTTTCACCGCCGCGAGCGGTTCCATGCCGCCGTTCCAGCTGCTGGCGATCAGTTTTGGCATCGGCGGGCTGTCGCTGCTGGTGATCCGGCCCAAGTCGATCAGGGCCTTCCGGCAGCCGCCGGTGGCCTGGCTGGTGGGGATCGCCGGGCTCTTCGGCTATCACTTCTGCTACTACTTTGCGCTGCGCAACGCGCCGCCGGTCGAAGCCGGGCTGATCAACTATCTCTGGCCGCTGCTGATCGTCCTGTTCTCGGCGTTGCTGCCGGGTGAAAAACTGCGCTGGAACCACCTTGCCGGCTGCGCCCTGGCGCTGGCCGGGGCGGTGCTGGTGGTGACGCGCGGACAGGGGTTCGCCTTCCAGGCCGACTATGCGCTGGGCTATGGCGCGGCGCTGGTCGCGGCTGTCGTCTGGTCGAGCTATTCGGTGCTGTCGCGCCGGCTGGCCAGCGTGCCGAGCGAAGCCATCACCGGCTTCTGCCTCGCCACCGCCGCGCTCGCCATCCCGTGCCACCTGCTGCTCGAACAGACCGTGTGGCCCGAGACCGTCTGGCAATGGGCGGCGATCGTGGCCCTTGGCCTGGGACCGGTCGGTCTCGCCTTCTATGTCTGGGACATCGGCGTCAAGCGCGGCGACATCCAGGTGCTCGGCGCCGCGTCCTACTCCGCCCCCCTGCTCTCGACGCTGATCCTGATCCTCACCGGCTACGCGCAATACAGCCACGTGGTGCTCGTCGCCTGCCTGCTGATCACCGCCGGCGCGGTACTGGCGGCGTGGAACCTGCTGTTCAGACGCAGGCGGGCCGAGGTCGCCCCCGGCCCCGTGGCATAGCTCAGAGCGTCTTCGCCAGCTCTTCGAGCTGGGTGGTGCAGAGGCCCCAGCCTTCGTGGAAACCCATCTTCTCGTGGGCGTCCTTGTCGTCCTTGCTCCAGTGCCGGACAGTCGCGGTGTAGCGGCACTTGCCGCCCTCGTCCTCGAAGGTGATCGTCGCCACGAGGAACGCCTTCTCCGCCGGCACCCAGTCGCCGACGAATGCGTCGGTGAACACGATTTTCCGGTTCGGGATGATTTCGAGATACTGGCCCGGATTGGGATACTCGGTGCCGGTCTCGTCGGCCATCACCGTGTTGGTGGCGCCGCCGGCGCGGAACTCGGACTCGATCCGCGGCGTGGTCCAGGGTTTGGGCGCGAACCACTGCTTGATGAGCTCGGGCTCGCTCCAGCAGCGGAAGCAGGCTTCGGGCGAGGCCTGGATCAGGCGGGTGAGGCTCAGGGTGCGGTCGGCAATGTCGGTCATCTCGAACTCCTCCTTGGTTGTTCGATATGACGACGAACGGCCACGTCGCGGATCGACATGGCCGTGCACAATCTTCTGGGCAAGCGGCAGCGGCGACGAGACCGCGCGGCTCCTAGCGGAAGCGGTAGGTGAGACGACCCTTGGTCAGGTCGTAGGGCGTCATCTCGCACAGCACCTTGTCACCGGTCAGCACGCGGATGCGGTTCTTGCGCAGCTTGCCGGCGGAGTGGGCGATGATCTCGTGATCGTTCTCGAGCTTGACCCGGAACGTCGCATTGGGAAGCAGTTCGGTAACAACGCCCGGAAATTCGAGCACGTCTTCTTTGGCCATGTGGGCTCCTGATGCCCCGAATGCGCAGGGCCGAAGGGTCGGCGAGGCGTCGTTCGGGGAGGTGAGTTGGTATCGTCAATCCGGCCCGGGTTTCCCCAGTGCACCGACGATCCTCCCTAAATGATCCTCCGGAGCCCGAAAAGCAAGGCCTCTCAGGCGGAAACCTTGCCGTAGCGTTCGGCGGCACGGGCCTTGGCCCGGGCGATGAACTCCTCGCGGTCGCGCGGCGGGGCATTGGTCTCGAGCGACTTGAGCAGCTTGCGCACCACCTTCTCGATGTCCTCGACCGCCTCGTGGAACGCCGCCTCGTTGGCCTGCGACGGATGCGTGTAGCCCGAAATCTTGCGCACGAACTGCAGCGCCGCGTCATGCATCTCGTTGCGGGTCGCCGGGGGCTCGAAGTTGAACAGCGGCTTGATGTTACGGCACATGATGGACTCTCCTCGTGAAGGTGAGGTTTGCACCCCGCGATGGCCCTGACAAGGCACGCGAAACCCGTTCATCCGTGCTTCATCTACATGGCGATAAAGCGTCAGACGACGCAGCCGCTTCCACGAATCTCTAGGAAAAGCTAGCGTTTCGCCCATCAACCGCGATTTCCCGGAGAGCCGTATGCCGTCGACCCTTCTGCTAAAATTGCTCGTGCCCCTATTTGCCCTGAGCGCCACCCTGCCGGCCATGGCGGGACCCAAGGAACAGGCCGTGCTGCAGAGCTATGCCGGCACCTGGAAGGGCTCCAGCACCGTCACCGGCCCGATGGCCGGCCCGGTCGACTGCACGCTGAAATTCACCTCCAGCGCCGCCGGCAAGCTGAGCTATGCCGGCAATTGCGAGTTCGACAAAGGCAATACCGGCTTCCGCGGCACGGTGGTCTACAATGACGGCGCCAAGCGCTACGAGACCGCCGGCAGCGGCCAGGGCGTTTCAGTCAACGGTTTCGGCAAGGCCTCGGGCGGCGGGATCACCTTCTCGGTGAACAATCTCGAAACCAGCTACGGCGTCGCTTCGTCGACGATGGTGCTCGGCGGCTCGAACATCAAGCTGCAGTTCAAGCTGGTCGACAAGAAGGGCACCACGGCCGCGGCCATCACCTTCAAGAAGAGCTAGCGCCGACGACGCTGGCGAGTGCGGCGACCACCGCCGCGATATCGTAAGGCTTGCGTACGATGGGCACGTCGGCAAATCCCTCGGGGATCGACGTGCCCTCGCCATATCCGGTGGCGAAGATGAACGGGATGCCGAGCCGCACCAGCGCCTCGGCAACCGGCAGCGACGTCGTCTCACCCAGATTGATGTCGAGAATGGCCACATCCGGCCGCTGCCGCTCCAGCACCACCAGCGCCTCGCGCACCGAGTTTGTCGTCGTCACCGCGCTGTAACCGCGGTCGGCGAGCGACGCCTCGATATCCATGGCGATGAGCATCTGGTCTTCGAGCAGCAGGATGCGCGTCTCGGCCGGCAGGACCGCGACCCGCTTGGTGACGACGCGAGCGGTGGCGGTGACGACCGCCTCGGTCGATCGCCGCACATGCTTTGAGGGCAGGCAGAAGCGCGCCCGCACGCCTTCCGGCACAAACTCGACATCGCTGGTGCCGCCCAGGTCGAACGGCACGCTGCGATCGAGCAGATACGTGCCAAAGCCCTCGCGCGACGGCGGCGTCACCAGCGGCCCGCCGCCCTCGCGCCAGTCGACGATGCAGCAGCCCCTGCCGTCGATGTGCCAGTTCACATCGAGCCGGCCTCCGGCTCGCGACAGCGCGCCATATTTGGCGGCGTTGGTCGCCAGTTCGTGCAACACCAGCGCCATCACCGAGAAGGCGCGCGCATCGAGCCAGACGCCCGGCCCCTGCAGCGCGATGGCGACATTGGCAGTGCGATAGGGCGAGATTTCCGCCTCGATCAGTTCCGCGATTTGCCCGCCGCCCTCGCCACGAATGACCTGGTCATGCGCCACGGCCAGCGCCTGGATGCGGCCCTTGAGGCTGGCCACATAGTCCGAAAGGCTCCGCCCCTCGCGCACCGGCTGGCCGACCAGCGACTTGATCACCGCGAGGATATTCTTGACCCGGTGGTTGAGTTCTTCGTTGAGCATGCGCTGGCGCACATCGGCCTTGGCGCGCTCCTCGGCGAGCA
>DASWWF010000263.1:0-2523 GCA_036401035.1 Devosia sp. | reverse complement strand
CGTCGTCGACGACGCTATCGTGGTGCTCGAAAACATCATGCGCCGCCGCTCGATGGGCCTCGGCCCCCGCGCCGCCGCAGTGCTGGGCACTCAGGAAGTCTTCTTCGCGGTCATCGCCACCACCGTGACACTGGCCGCCGTGTTTGTGCCGATCTCGTTCTTGCCGGGCCAGACTGGTCGCCTGTTCCGCGAGTTCGGCTTCACCCTCGCCATCTCGGTCGGTCTCTCGGCCGTGGTCGCACTCTCGCTGGCGCCGATGCTGGCCTCGCGCCTGCTCAAGCCCCATGCCGAGAGCAAACCGAACCTGATCCAGCGCTTCGGCGGCATGCTGGCCGGCGCCTATGCCCGCATCCTCCGCCTGGCGCTCAACTACCCGCTGGTGGTGGTCGTCATCGCATTGCTGTTTGCCGCATCGGCCTGGCTTGTCTTCGGCACCCTGCGTCAGGAGCTGACCCCGGCAGAGGACCGCGCCGCCGTCTCCATCCGCGTTTCGGCGCCCAATACCGTCAGCCTCGATTTCACTCGCACGCAGATGCAGAAGATCGAGGAGATGCTGCAGCCCTACCGCGCCAGCGGCGAAGCCACGAGCATCTTCTCGATCTCCGGTTTCGGATCGAACACGTCCTCGGGGTTCATTGTGCTGACGCTGGCGCCCTGGCAGGAGCGTGAACGGACCCAGCAGCAGATCGCCGCCGAGATCCAGCAGTTGCTGGTCAATGTGCCCGGCGTGCGCGCCAACATCAACCAGGGCAATTCGCTGGGCATCCGTGGCGGCGGCTCCGGCCTGCAGTTCGGCCTTGTCGGCAATGACTACGAGCGGCTGGCAGCCATCGGCAACGAGATCAAGGGCGTGATGGACCAGGACCCCAAATGGGGCCGCGTTTCCGTCAACTACGAGACCACCCAGCCGCAGATGACCCTCACCGTCGACCGCGAGAAGGCGGCGAGCCTGGGCATCGACATCAATGGCCTGGGCACCACCATGCAGGCGATGATCGACGGTTCCGACGTCGGCACGGTCTTCATCAACGACGAGAGCTATTCGGTGCGCATGGTCTCGAGCTCGAGCCCGGTCAACGACCCGGGCGATCTCGAATCCATCTTCATCAAGACCAGCGACGGCCGCTATGTGCCGATGTCGACCATTGCCACGCTGACCGAGGCGCCGATCGCGCCCTCGCTCGGCCGCGAAAGCCAGCGTCGCGCCGTGACCGTGACCGCGGCGCTGACCGATGGCTTCGCCATCGGCGACGCCTACAACGAGGCCGTGCAGATTGCCCAGCCGCTGCTCCCCGAGGGCACCGGCATCATTCCGCTGGCCGAAGCCCAGACCATCGGCGACTCCAACCAGGGCCTGATCATCACCTTCGGCTTTGCGCTGGTGGTGATCCTCCTGGTGCTGGCGGCGCAGTTCGAGAGCGTCTGGAGCGCGGTGATCGTGATGGCCACCGTGCCCTTCGGCCTCGCCTGCGCCATCTATGCGCTGGTGGTCACCGGCGTGTCGCTCAACGTCTATAGCCAGATCGGCCTGATCCTTGTGGTCGGCATCATGGCCAAGAACGGCATCCTGATCGTCGAATTCGCCAACCAGCTGCGCGACCGTGGCCAGAGTGTGCGCGAGGCGATCGAGAACGCGGCCAATGTCCGCCTGCGGCCGGTGATGATGACCATGATCGCCACCATCATCGGCGGCATGCCGCTGATCCTGGGGTCTGGCGCGGGGGCGGAGTCCCGCGCCGCGCTCGGCTGGGTCATGGTCGGCGGCCTCGCCTTCGCCGCCATCGCCACGCTGTTTCTCACCCCGGTCGCCTACCTCTTCCTCGCCGGCTTTTCCAAGCCCAAGCACGAGGAAGAAGCCCGCCTGCAGCGCGAACTGGCCGAGGCGGACGGCATCGAGGCCCCTGCCCCGGCGGAGTGAGCCAGGCTCACCACTTCGCGCTCTCGGCGCCCCATTTGCCGAGCAGCTTGCGGATGGCGTCCTGCCGCCGCCACCACACCGAAGCAGCGCGGCCAAATCATGGCGGACAAGACGAAGGCGCCGCCCATCCCAAGGCCGCGCCCTCGAGTTTGAAGCTGGATCAGGCCTCAGTAGACATAAACCGTCAGATCTTCGCCCGACTGGTCAGCCGCCAGAACATCGTCCGGCGTATAGCCCGGCCGCAGCGCCGCGCTGATTTCGGCGTCCGCCGCGATGGCCGAATGCAGGGCGCTGATATTGGCGTCCGTGGCCAGCGCAGCGTCGATCCGCGCCTCAGCGTCGGCGCAGAGATTGATCGGCACGAGCTTGAAGGTGTCGGCCTCTTCGAACTTGGCCGTGACCTCGGCGCTATAGGTGTTGCGTCCGAGCAGGTGCGCAATCTGCCCCTGGTCGGGCGAGAAGCAGCCCGTGGCGCCGGTCGTCGTGACGCTGGCCACGCGGCCGGAGGCCGCCGGACGCACCGGCTGCGGCCGGATCGTGCCATTGCCACCCGGTGCCGGCGTCATCGTACCCGGGCCGGCCGTGGAGGTGCCGTCACCGTCGCC
>DASWWF010000262.1:0-13311 GCA_036401035.1 Devosia sp. | reverse complement strand
CCCGCCTGGACATGTCGCCCCTCACGCTTCCACACTAATTTGCATTTTTTTCGTGCTCTTGCGCAAGTTGCAAAATTGAGTTCACCATGCAAAATGTTCGGCGCCGAAGCGCAGGGGAAGAACGCGGGCGGACCTGGGAGGGGTCATCAGTGACGAGTGCGGTAGACACTTCATACGATTCCATTCGTCCGGGGGAGAGGCCTGCGCGGCGCCGCAACTGGCGCAAGGCGCTGGTGGCCTATTCGTTCATCGCGCCCAACTTCCTCGGCTTCGCCATCTTCACGCTCGGCCCGATCCTCTTTGCCTTCGCGCTGGCTTTCATGCATTGGGACGGCTCGAACCCGATCGAATTCGCCGGGCTCGACAATTTCTGGCGCCTCTGGGGCGACCGCGCCTTCGTCACCGCGTTCTGGAACACCATCCTCTACACCGCGCTGGCGGTGCCGCTGACCATCGTCTGCGCCCTCGGCCTCGCCATGCTGCTCAACCAGAAGCTGCCCGGCCGCAATTTCTTTCGCGCCGCGATGTTCTTCCCCTACGTCGCCTCGCTGGTAGCGGTCGCGGTGGTCTGGAACATGCTGTTCAACCCCGAAATGGGGCCGATCAACATGCTGCTCTACTATGCCGGCGTCGATCCCAAGCAGCTGCCCCGCTGGGCCGCCGACAAGAACTGGGCGATGATCACCGTCGTGCTCTTCGGCGTCTGGAAGAGCATGGGCTACTACATGGTCATCTACCTGGCCGGCCTGCAGGGCATCAATTCCGAACTCTACGAGGCCGCCTCGATCGACGGCGCCACCAGCGTCCAGAAGTTCCGTTACATCACCATCCCGCAGCTGGGGCCGACGACCTTCTTCGTCACCGTGATGCTGACCATCCAGTCGTTCAAGGTCTTCGACCAGATTTACCTTTTGACCCAGGGCGGCCCCGGCACCTCGACCCTGGTGCTGGTCTATCACGTCTACAACGAGGCCTTCATTTCCTGGGACCTCGGCTATTCCAGCATGGTCGCGCTGGTGCTGTTCTTCGTGGTGCTGATCATCACCGTGCTGCAGTTCAAGTTCCGCAAGGAGGAGGTGTGATGGCCGCCTCCGCAACCATGCCGCGCCGCCGCGTCAAGCTCACCTGGCAGAACATTCTCGTCTATGCCGTGGTGCTGATCATCACGCTGGTGATGCTGACGCCCTTCGTGTGGATGCTGTCGGCGTCGCTGAAACTCAACCGCGACGTCTTCAGCTTCCCGATCCAGTGGATCCCGGCCGAGCCGCGCTGGGAGAACTATGTCGAGATCTGGACCAAGATCCCGCTGGCGCTGTTCATCGGCAACACCGCCAAGATCACCATCATCGTCACCATCCTGCAGCTCCTGACCTCGAGCTTTGCGGCCTATGCTTTCGCCAAGCTGCGGTTCCCGTTCCGCGATACGCTGTTTCTGGGCTACATCGCCACCATCGCCATGCCCTGGCAGGTCTACATGGTGCCGCAGTTCCTGCTGATGCGGGAACTCGATCTCAACAACACGCACACCGCGCTGATCATCCTTCAGGCCTTCACCGCCTTCGGCGTTTTCCTGATGCGCCAGTTCTACCAGTCGATCCCGGACGAGCTCTGCGAGGCCGCCCGTATCGACGGCATGAACGAGTACCAGATCTGGTGGAAGATCATGCTGCCGCTATCCAAGCCGGCGCTCTCCACACTGACGATATTCACCTTCGTGAACACCTGGAACGACTTCCTCGGTCCGATGATCTATCTGACCAAGACCGAGCTCAAGACCATCCAGATCGGCCTCCGCATGTTCATTTCTCAGTACTCGGCAGAGTACGGGCTGATCATGGCGGCCTCGATCGTGTCGCTGGTGCCGGTGCTGCTGATCTTCCTCGCGTTGCAGCGCTTCTTCGTGGAAGGCATCGCCTCGACCGGATTGAAGGGGTGAAGCCGATGGCGCTGCTCGACCTCGATACCGCGACGCCCACCCCGATCCGCTCCGGCGTGTCGATGCGCGGCGTATCGAAGTCGTTCGGCAAGACCCGCGTCCTCGATGCTGTCGATATCGAGATCGCGCCGGGCGAATTTCTCGCCATTGTCGGCCCCTCGGGCTGCGGCAAGTCCACGCTGCTCCGCCTCATCGCCGGCCTCGAAGACCCGGACGCCGGCGAACTCCGCATCGGCGGCCGCTTGATGGAGGACGTGTCGTCGCGCCAGCGCAACGTCGCCATGGTGTTCCAGCACTTCGCACTCTACCCGCACCTCACGGTGTTCCGTAACCTCGCCACCCCGCTTGAACTCAAGAAGCTGCCACGTGCCGAGATCGAGCGCCGCATCCATGAGGCCGCCGAGCTTCTCGACATCGCGTACCTGCTCAACCGCAAGCCGCGTCTGATGTCGGGCGGCCAGCGTCAGCGCGTCGCCCTCGCACGGGCCATGGTGCGCAATCCCTCGCTGTTCCTCCTCGACGAGCCACTCAGCAATCTCGACGCCCAGCATCGCGCCGAACTCCGTACCGAGATCGCCAAACTGCACCAGCGCCTCGGCGCCACCTTCGTCTACGTCACGCACGACCCCGCCGAGGCCACCATCCTGGCCGACCGCATCGCCGTGCTCGGCGACGGCATCGTGCAGCAGATCGGGACACCGGAAGAACTGCGCACCCAGCCAGCCAACGACTTCGTCGCCGCCTTCTTCGGTGGCCCGCAAGCCGTGCGGCATGTCGTGGGGGTCGCCCGATGAACTGGCTCCGTCATTTCTGGACCCGCACCGGCCCCGGCATCCGCAAGGATGCGCCGCCAAAAACCGGCTTCGCCCTGCTCGCCGATGTCATTGCGCGCAACTGGTGGGAGCTGGTGCAGCTCAACCTGCTGATCCTCCTCGCCTGCCTGCCGCTGGTGACCATCCCGGCCGCGCTCGTCGCCGGCGCCCGCATCTGCACGCTGATGCTCGAAGACAAGCCGGTCTATCTCGGCCGCGATTTCCTCGAGGCCTTCCGGCAGTTGTTCTGGAAGGCGACGGCGCTTGGCCTCATCGCCACCGTGACGATCACCCTGCCCGCCTACGCCGCCTTCATCTTTCTGCAGGCGGCGCGGGACAGCATCATCCTGGCTCTGCCGCTGGCCATCGCCGCATCGACGGCTCTGTTCGCCGCCATCGCCGCGGCCTATGCGCTGACGCTGCTGGCATTGCGCGACCAACCGCTCGGCCTGCTGCTCAAGCGCGCCCTGCTCGGCGGGCTGGCCCGCCCCCTGCCCGCGCTCGCCGCCATCGCGATCGTGGCGCTGCTCTGGGCGCTGCATGTCGTCTTCTACCCGGTATCGATCTTCATGCCGGTGCTGATCAATTTCTCATTCGGAACGCTCGCCGTGATTTTCGGCGTCCACGAGGCAGCGGTCCGCCTGCTCGCATTTCAGAGTGCGACCGATGGCGCGACCTACGCAGGAGGCAGCGCGAAACGCGCTCAATAAGGAGGAAACGAACATGACGAAGAACTGGCTGCGCCGCCTCGCGGCGGTTACGGCAATGGGGGTCAGTCTTGTGAGCGCCGGTGCGGCGTCTGCGCAGGATCAGGTCACCCTCAACTGGGCACTCTGGGACTGGGCCGCCACGGCCTATTACCAGCCGCTGATCGACGCCTATCAGGCCAAGAACCCGAACGTGAAGATCGAATACACCGATCTCGGTTCGACCGACTATTCCACCGTGCTGCAGACGCAGCTGACCGGTGGCTCCGACGAACTCGACATCATCACCATCAAGGACGTGCCGGGTTACACCAACCTGATCGGCGCCAACCTGCTGCTGCCGCTCGACGACTTCATCGCCGCCCAGGGCATCGACACGGCTGCCTATGGTGGTCTCGTCGACGAACTCAAGCTCGACGACAAGGTCTACACCCTGCCGTTCCGCTCGGACTTCTGGGTGCTCTATTACAACAAGGACCTGTTCGACAAAGCCGGCGTCGCCTACCCGACCAACGACATGACCTTGGCCCAGCTCGACGAAGCGGCTCGCGCCGTGACCAGCGGCTTCGGCGCCGACAAGGTCTATGGCACGCACTACCACACCTGGCGATCGACGGTTCAGCTGCCGGGCATCCTCGACGGTCAGCATACGCTGGTCGACGGCAACTACGACTTCCTCAAGCCCTACTACGAACGCGTTCTGGCACTGCAGAACGACGGCATCATCCAGTCCTACGCAACGCTGAAGACCTCGAACACGCACTATTCGGGTCCCTTCTTCAACGCGCAGATCGCCACGCTGCCGATGGGCAGCTGGTTCATCGCCACCCAGATCGCCAAGGTGAAATCGGGTGAATCCAAGGCCGTGAACTGGGGCGTGGTGAAGTTCCCGCATCCCGATGGCGTGGAAGCTGGCACCACTGCGGCGACCATCACCGGTCTCTCGGTCGCGGCCAACTCCAAGAAGCAGGAAGCCGCGCTCGACTTCGTCAAGTTCGTGTCTGGTCCGGAAGGCGCCGCCGTGGTCGCCAAGACCGGTACCTTCCCGGCTCTGACCACCGATGACGTGCTGGCGACCATCACCGGCACCGAAGGTTTCCCGGCCGACCAGGGCAGCAAGGACGCGCTGGTGACGGCCAAGCGTTACCTCGAAATGCCGGTCAGCCCGAGGGCGCCGCAGATCGAAGTCGTGCTCAACCGTGCCCACGACGCGATCATGACCGACAACACCTCGATCGACGACGGCCTCGCCGAGATGACCAAGGGCGTTGCCGAAATAAAGTAGCTAGCCGAGAGCGTGGCGGGCGACTGCCACGCTCTTATGTTATGGAAATCAGCAGCTTGCGGCCGGCGAACGGCACCAGAACGCGATAGAGCATGGCGGGCCAGGCGATGCGCAGGCGGGCGTCGGAGATGGGAATTGCCTCGAGTTTTGGGGGGGCGGCGCCCTCGATTTCGAGCTCGGCGAGGCCTGGCAGCACGATGCGATCTGCCGACAGTTCTGGCCTTTCGGCGAACATCAGGGTGAGCTCCGCCACACGATCGCCATCTCGATGAACGTCAGATAAACGAACGCCGCGCCCCTTTTCGAGCGTAACGGTGCGCAAATAGGACCGAACCCCCGCTTCCGGCGGGTATGCGCCGGCGATATCCATGCTGATCGAGGCGACATCGTCGCCCAGCGACACCTCGACATCGCGTGCGGCGAAGGCCTCGCCATCGCGCTGCATCACGCCCTCGAAGGTCGGCAGGTTGTGCCAGGCCGACTGCATGGTCCAGATGTCGTAGCGCTCGGCCGAGAAGGTCTTCCTGGTATAGGTCTCCACGCCGACATCGATCAGCACCGGCCGCCCATGCTTGTAGAGCGTGAGGCTGCCGACATCGTTGTGGTTGTGACTGTCGCCATTGTCCCCGGCCTTGACGGCGAGCGAGAAGGTCGCGTCATGCGCGACCATCAGCCCGACGCTGGGCAGCCAGCTGTCGACCTTTGCGGGCGGCGCGCCATGGTGGGCGTCGAGACCCGCGATCGCAAAGGCGGATTGCACCCGGTAGAAGAGATTGATCTCGTCGGGCTGGGTGAGCTTTTTCTCAGCCGCCCAGTCGCTGGCGGCGAAGTCAGCGAGCGCGCCAGAGCCGACGGCGCGGCCGAAGAGATATTCCCGCGCCCCGCAGCGCTCGACCACGGCGGAACTGTCGGCGAAGTTGAAGTAGCGCGGCCCATCGACATGCATGCGCATGATGTATTCGGCCACGTTGCGGACCTTCGGCTCGCGCCAGAGCGGCCCAAACGCCTCCGGCGCCACGGCGTCGAGCACCAGCATGGCGTTGAAGAGGCAGAGCCCGGCATGCCGGTAGTAGAGCACGCCCTCCTCGCAGGCGCCGTCGTCGCCATAGTCCTTGAGGAAAGCATCGAGACTGCCTGCCGCTTTCGCGATGACCTGCCGGCGGACTTCGTCGCTGGTCGGGCGCGAGAAGGCGGCGAGCAGGACGTTCTGCGTGCACCAGGCGGTCCAGTTGTTCATCGGCTCGTCGCCATTGCCCATCCACCAGAAGTGGCGAGTGAGATAGGGCGCGAAGATCCGGCGCTCGAGCTCATGGTCGACACGCCGCACGATCTCGAGCGTCACGGCGTCGAGCTCGGTGGCGAGCAGCGCCACGGCGACCGCAAGCTGCGCCCCGGTCTCGGCGGCAAAGAGATCGATGATAGGCTGTGTGACATCGGAAAGCGCCGCCCGCGCGCCGCCACGCACCTGCGAATTGTGCGCCGGCAGCTGCCAACCGCTCTCCTCGCAGACGAGCATCAGCCCATCGATGATCCGGTCGAGAAACCTGCGCTGGTGCTCTACGCATTCGGCCAGCACCAGCGCATTGAGCAGCCGCCGCCGGCTGAAGTAAGCGGCCTCAAACCGCGCCCGGTCGCCGGTGCGCGTATAGTCGAGCCAGAGCGTTGCCGGCAGGGCCGGATAGTCGGTCGCCAGCGCCAGTTCGCCCTCCGCAACCAGCGCGGCTTTCACGGCCGCCGGGAGCCCATCCCAGGCGCCGCGATCATGCGCCGGTTTGGCCGGAACGAACGGCTGCAGTTCCCCGACCCGCCCCAGTCTTTCGGTGAAGATATTCCCCATCCCTGATGCCTAGGACAGGCACTGCGCAGAGACAAGCCGCTTCCATCCGGAGATGGTTGCGGCGCAGCGCGGCGGCTTGGTAGAGCTAGCGGCCCGACGAAACCAAGGACCCACCATGACCCGCACCCCCGCCGGTAGCGAAGACCTGGCCGCGCAGTTGCAGCGGCTTGTTTCGGAGGGCCGCAACCCGCGCACCACCGATATCGACCTGATGTCTAGCCTTGAAATCGTCAGCACGATCAATGCCGAAGACCACACCGTTGCCGATGCGGTGGCCGAGACCCTGCCCCAGGTCGCGCAGGCGGTGGATGCCATCGTCGCCGCCTTCAACGCCGGCGGACGACTCGTCTATACCGGCGCCGGCACCAGCGGCCGGTTGGGCGTACTCGATGCCTCGGAATGCCCACCCACCTATGGCACGCCGCCCAGCATGGTGGTGGGGCTCATCGCCGGCGGACTCGACGCGCTGGTCAATGCCTCGGAGGGCGCCGAGGACCGCGCCGATTTCGGCGCGGCGGATCTCGCGGCGATCGGGCTCAGCGCCAGGGACGTCGTGGTCGGCATCGCCGTTAGCGGCCGGACGCCCTATGTGATCGGCGCGCTGGACTATGCCAGGGCGCAAGGCGCGACGACGGTGGCGCTGACCTGCAACCCGGAGTCGCCCATCGCGGCAATGGCGGATATTTCGATCGCCCCGGTCGTCGGCCCCGAGGTGATCACCGGCTCGACGCGGATGAAGTCTGGCACGGCGCAGAAGCTGGTGCTCAACATGCTCTCGACCGCCAGCATGGTGCGGATCGGCAAGACCTACGGCAACCTGATGGTCGATATGATCGCCAGCAACAAGAAGCTGGTAGCCCGGGCCGCCCGCATGGTCAGCCAGGCGACGGGCGCCACGCTCGCCGAGGCCGAGGATGCCCTGACCAAGGCCGGCAACCACAGCAAGCTGGCGATCCTGATGATCCTGACCGGTGACGATGCCGATACGGCACGCGAGAAGCTCAAAACCGCCAGTGGGGTGCTGCGCCGGGCGATTGCCGGCGCAGCCTGAGCGTTACTTCAAGAGGCCGGACGACACCGAGCCCTGCAACTGGCGCTGGAAGATGACGTAGGTCACCAGCACCGGCAGCACCGTGATCACCACGGCGGCAAAGAGCGCGCCGAAGTTGACGGCGTAACCCGCCTGCGAGGCGAACGACGCCATGCCCTGGCTCAGCACATAGTTGGCGCTGTTGGTGTTGAGCGCGATCGGCAACAGGAACTGGTTCCAGAGCCCCAGGAAGTTGAAGATCGCCACTGACGCCAGGCCCGGCTTGGCCATGGGCAGCATGATGGTGAAGAAGATGCGCCACGGCCCTGCGCCATCGATGGCGGCCGCCTCGGCGATCTCCTGCGGCAGCGTGCGGAAGAACGCATAGAGGAAGAACACCGTGAACGGCAGCGCGAAGGCCACATAGGTGATGATCAACCCCGGGAAGGTGTTGAGCAGCCCGAAGCCGCGCAGGGTCTGGAACAGCGGCACCACGGCGAGGAAGATCGGGAAGGTGAGGCCCGCGAGCATCAGGTAGTAGATGACCTTGCTGCCTTTGAACTCGTAGCGCGCCAGCACATAGGCGCACATGGCGCCCAGCAGCATGACGATCACCAGCGAACTGCCGACCACGATCACCGTGTTGAAGAAATAGGTGCCGATGCTGGCCGTGGTCCAGGCCGAGACATAGTTGTCGAAATTAAAGCTCGTGGGCAGCGAGAACGGCGAGCCGAAAATCTGCTGGGTCGTCTTGAACGAGCTCATCAGCACCCAGAGCAGCGGCGCACAGATGACGATCGCCCAGGCGATCAGCGCCACATGCGAAATGGTGGCGACGGTCTTGTCGGTCCAGATCGTACGGCGCGGGGCGGCGCGCGTGACCTGCGTCGGCACCGGGTTGGGCCGGGCCACGGACACCGCAACCGGCGTCTTGGGCGGCGTATAGGGCTGGCCCTTCGACGGGCGACCGGTGAGATAGAAGACGAGGAACACCAGCGCCGCAAAGGCCAGCGTGATGATCGCCAGCGTCGCGCCCATCGAGGTCGCGTAGCCGAACTTGCCCTTCTTGAAGGCGGTGTTGAGCAGGTGCTGCGAGATCACGACCGTCGAGTTGGCCGGACCGCCCGAGGGGTTCAGCGCCTGCATGTAGACGAAGGCGTCGAGGGCGAGGATGCCCAGATAGATATAGGCGGTGCGGATGGTGTCGCGGATCATCGGCACGGTGATGCTGATGGCGGTGCGGAAGCGCCCTGCCCCATCGACGCGCGCCGCCTCGTAGACCTCCGACGGGAGGCCTTTGATGGCCGCGACGAACAGCACCATGTAGAAGCCGACCATCGACCAGGCGATCACGAAGATCGACGCGCCCATGGCGGTGCGCTCATCGCCCAGCCAGGCGAAAGACTTGAAGAAATCAAAGCCCAGCAACGTCAGGATGCCGTTCAGCAGGCCATTGGACGGATCGTACATCTGCGCCCAGAGGATGCCGATGACGATGGCCGGGATGGTGTAGGGGAAGAACGAAATGACCCGGTAGATGCCGGAGTTCTTGAGACCCTGGATCTGCCCCTGGCTCACGCCACCGACGGTGACGAGCGTTGCCAGTGTCAGCGCCAGGACGATGACCAGCGGCGGCAGCACCAGGACCAGCACGATGCTGTTGTAGACCGCCTTGGTGAAGACCGGGTCGCTGAGCAGCGTGACGTAATTGGCCAGGCCCACGAAGTTCATTTTCTTCGAGAAGCCTGACCAATCGGTCATCGAGTAGTAAAATGCCTGCACGAATGGCGAGATCACGAAGATCACGTAGATCGCAAGCGGGAGACCGAGGAACACCAGCATGAAGCTGGTGTTCTCAAGGCTGGGTAGTTTCCACCGGCGGGCCGTCGTGGCCGGTGCTCTCGCCACCGTGCTGGCCATTACTTCACTTCGACTTTCGTAACGGACGCGTCGTTGTAGACAGCGCTGGTGATGGCTTCGAGCGCAGCGGTGAAGGCCGCAACGTCGAGCTTGCCATCGAGGAAGCTGTTCCAGACGACGAGTTCGTCCTGGTTCGTGCCGTAGAGGTCGAACGAGTTCCAGGTGAAGACGTCGTTGCCGGCGTCAGCCAGGAGCTTGCTCTGCGAGACCAGAGCGGTCGAACCGAAGCCGTCGGCCGGCACGGTGTCCTTGACGATGGTCGGAGCAAGCTTGGACTTGGCGAAGTTGGTCGCCGCTTCCTTCGAGAGCATCGTGCGGAGCAGTTCCTTGCCGCCGGCAAGGTTGAGAGCGCCAGCCGGGATGATGAACGGCTCGCCCGCAGTGGCGTGGAGCGCCGTCTTGGGCAGCTTGTCGTTGCCGTCGATCGACAGCTCCGGCATGCCGGTCATCCGGAAGCCTTCCTTGGTCGCCGGCTTCATTTCGTTCTCGATCCACGAGCCCGACGGATAAAGCAGGAAGGACTGGTCGTTCGACCACTGCGCCTGAGCAGCGGTGAACTGGGTACCAGCGCCACCCGGCTTCATCATGCCGCCCGAGATGATCTCGTGCAGCGCGGTGAAGACGGCCTGGAACGCCGGGTGCGACCAGAAGCCCGGAGTGAAGTTGTCGACGGCCAGACGCACCTCGTCGCCGCCCGCCTTGATCGCCGAGGCGACCGCGGTGGTGCGGTAGTAGGTAGCGGCTTCCTTGCCCCAACCGAAGAGGTAGAGACCCTTTTCCTTGGCGGCCTTGCCCAGTTCGATGGCTTCGGCCCAGGTGGTCGGCGGAGTCCAGCCATTGTCTTCGAACAGCTGTGCCGAATACCAGATGCCATAGACGGTCATCACGTAGTTGAGCGCGATGAACTTGTCGCCGAAGGTGCCGGGCTTTTCGACGCCACCCACCAGGGTGTCGCGAATGGTGACGCCTTCGAGGCTCGGCGCGTCGAGCACCGAGTTCATGTCTTCGAGCTGGTCGATGATGGCCGAGAAACCGATGGCCTGGGCACCCGAATTGTCGATCAGATCCGGCGGGTTGCCACCGAGGAAGCGCGGCTGCAGTTCCTGGGCGATCTGGGTCGACGGCGACACCTTCACGGTGACGCTCGGGTGGTTCTTCTGCATGAGGCTGGCAGCGAATTCGACATAGTCGATGCCATAGCCGCCGTTGAAGATGACGGCGTCAACGGTCGAACCCTCGGCAACGCCGAACGGGTTGGCCGCGTCCTGCGCCAGAGCGCCGGTCGTGCCGAGCAGGCCCGCGAACGGCGAAGCCGCCACGAGGGCCGTTGTGCCGCGCAGGAATGTGCGGCGATCAAAAGTCTTTTTCATACCTAGTCCCTTCCCTTGGTAGATGCGTTCAGGCTCATAAAACCTCACGTCGATCGAAGCGGATGGCGCTCAGGCCTCCCTCCGGATCCGCTCGCCGTAAAGATCCTCGAGAGCACGGTTGTGCTCATCGCCACCCGGTATGTTGGCCGAAAGATAGACCGGAGGCGTCTTACCGCGCAGACGGATCGCCTCGGCCACGCCGATGGTGATGCGCTGCGCAATAAAGGCTGCGGTGATCGAGGACACGGCACCGATGCCGATACCGCCCTCGAGCTGCATGGTACTGTCCCCGAACGGGGCGAGATTGTCGATGACCACGTCGGCCACTTCACTCAGGCGCTTGCCGCTGGGATGCTTGGGCGTGACCTTCATGGTGTGGTCGAGGCTGGTGACGGCGATCAGCTTGTGGCCACGCGCCTTCGCCGCGAGAGCCACGCCGAGGATCGAGCCGTTCACACCCGAATTCGACGCGATCATGAAAATGTCGTTGGGCTGGATGTCGAACAGCGCCAGGAGGTTTTCGCCGATATTGGGATCGCGCTCGAACTCGGCGCCGCCCAGGGCCGAGATGTCGTGGTCGCCGCGCAGCACCAGGGTGCGCAGGGCAATGCGGTTGGTGGCGATGAGGCCACCGGCGCGGCCGGCGATTTCCATCGCGAAGGCCTCGGAGTGGCCCGTGCCGAAGGCCTGGATGACGCCACCGGCCTCGAGCGCATCGGCGGTGAGTTTCACGGCCTCGTCGATCGCGGCATTGGGGCCGGCGAGACGCTCGAGACGGCTCTTCACCTGGGAATAGAACTGCGCAGTCAGGTCGGTCATTATCAACTCGTTTGCTTGGATAGGTTGGCTGCCGCAGTACGCGGAGCCGAGAACGGCAGGTCGGTATTGCGAGGGGGCCGGCGGCGTGGCGCGACGGCAGCGCCCGAGGCGGCGAGGAACCGCGTGGTGCGGTCGAAGTCGGATTGCGCCACAAGCAGATAGAGCAGATCGACGACGAACAGCTGGCAATGCCGCGCCGACAGATCCGCCGGCTGCAGGTAGGAATTGGGCGAGGCCGCCACGAGCACATCGTCAGCGATGCGGGCCAGCGGAGAATCCGGGTTGCCGGTGATGGCGACGGTATAGGCGCCCGAGGCCTTGGCCACGGTCAGCATCTGGATGGTTTCTTCGGTGCGGCCGGTGTTCGAGATGCCGATCGCCACGCAATCGGCATCGAGAATGGCCGCGCTGGTGAGGCCGTTATGCACCTCGGCCCAGGTGTGGACATTGACGCCGATGCGATAGAGCCGCGCCTCGGTTTCCATCGCGGTCAACGCGCTGCCACCGACGCCATAGACGTCGAGCTGGCGGGCCTTGACGATCCTGGCGGCAACGCGGATCGCCGCATCGGTGTCGAGCAGGCTCGCGGTGATCTGCAGGGACGACACATGGGTGTTGAGCAGAGCGGTGCGGATATCCTCGGGCGGATCGTCGGGGCCGAAGGAGCGGCCGATCTCGCCGATCCACGCCGCCTTGGCGCCGCCGCGGCCGACATCCTCGGCGATGCCGACGCGCAGCTGCGAATAGCCGCCATAGCCGATCATGCGGCAGAAGCGGGTGACGCTGGCTGCGGAAGTCCCTGCCCGCTCGGCGAGTTCGGTGATCGAGAGAGTCAACGGCGCCTTCGGATCGTCGATCAGCACGGCGGCAATTTTCGCCATCGTCGCCGGCATCTGAGACTGGTAGGTCTCGATGCGGTTGAGCACGCTGAACGTTTTTGCGATGGCCGTCATCGTGTGTTACGAGCCGTCCGTGAAAATGCCTATCAATGAGGCAGCCGTTTTGGTGAAAACAATTCTTATCCAGCAAGTGTGGTGCTGGCAAGCGGGTGTGTGACGGAATGATAACAGCCTTGTTGGCGATCGATGTGGGCGGATCGACCTCGCGTGCAACGTTGGTGGACATGGCGGGCAATTGCCTGGGTCAGGGAAAAAACCGCGGCGGCAATCCGGGCTCCAACCCGCCTGAGCAGGCGGCTGCGGCGGTCATCGCGGCCGCCGAGACCGCGGTGGCGCAGGCCGGCGGGGCAGTCGACATCAAGGTGGCGCTGCTCGCCATGGCGGGGGTGCGCAACCCCGAGGTATCGCGGCGCATGGAAGAGGCGTTCCGCGCCCTGGGGCTCTCGGGGCCGATGGTGCTGACCGGCGACACGCATGCGATGCTGCCTTCTGTGACAGCGGCCATGGACGGCTATTGCATCTTTGCTGGCACGGGTTCGGGCGCGGTGCGCATCCGCAATGGCGAGGTGGAGGCTGTCGTCGATGCGGCGGGATACCTGCTCGGCGATCTCGGCTCAGGCTTCTGGCTCGGCCACCACGCAGCGATCGCCGTCACGGCGGCGCTGGAGGGGCGCGGACCGCAGACGGCGCTCACCA
>DASWWF010000261.1:0-2871 GCA_036401035.1 Devosia sp. | reverse complement strand
CGAAGACGCCCGGGTAACCATCCTTCTCGCCCATGGCGCCGGCGCGCCGATGGACTCGGCTTCCATGAATGCCACCGCCAAGGCCTTCGCCGAAGCCGGTTTCCGCGTCGCCCGTTTCGAATTCGGCTATATGGCGGCCCGCCGCACCCAGGACGGCCGCAAGCCGCCGCCGCGCGCCGAAAGTGTGATGCCCGAATATGTCGCCGCCATCGACGATCTGGGCCCCACCAACGGCCCGCTGCTGATCGGTGGCAAATCCATGGGCGGCCGCGTCGCCAGCATGGTCGCCGACAAGCTGTTCGAAGCCGGCCGCATCGCCGGCCTCGTCTGCCTTGGCTACCCGTTCCACCCGCCGGCCAAGCCCGACCAGTTGCGCACCAAGCACCTCGTCGGCATGAAAACGCCGGCACTGGTCGTCCAGGGCACCCGCGACGAGTTCGGCGTCCGCGATGAAGTCTCGACCTACGAGCTCTCCGACAAGATCAAGGTGCACTGGGTCGAAGACGGCGATCACGACCTCAAGCCGCGCAAATCCGTCACCGGTTTCGGCCAGGCCGAGGCCCTGCGGCAGGTCGCCGCCACCGTGAAAGACTGGGCCGCCAAGCTCTAGCGCCAAACTCCGGCTGACATGAAGATCGCGACCTTCAATATCAACGGCATCAACCGCCGCCTGCCCAACCTGATGGATTGGCTCGAAGAGGCCGCCCCCGACGTCGTCTGCCTGCAGGAACTCAAAGCCACCGACCGCCAGTTCCCCGCCACCGCCCTCGCCGATGCCGGCTATGGCGCGGTCTGGAAAGGCGAAAGCAGCTGGAACGGCGTCGCCATCCTCGCCAAGGGAGCTGACCCCGTCCTGACCCAGGACAGTCTCCCCGGCGACGAGGACGACAAACAGGCCCGCTACATCGAGGCCGCCGTCAACGGCGTCGTCATCGCCTGCCTCTACGCCCCCAACGGCAACCCGCGCCCGGGCCCCAAATTCACCTACAAGCTGGATTGGACCCGCCGTCTCATCGCTCACGCCCGGGAGCTCTGGGACTACGGCCTGCCGGTGGTGATCGCCGGCGACTACAACATCGTCCCCGAGCCGCGCGACATCTACGAGACCACGTCCTACAAGGACAACGCCCTCGTCCAGCCCGAGAGCCGCGCCCTCTTCGCCGAACTCCTGGCCCAAGGCTGGACCGACGCCATCCGCAAGGCGTTTCCGGACGAAACGGTCTACACCTTCTGGGACTACATGCGGAACCGCTGGCCTCGCAACGCCGGCCTCCGCCTCGACCATCTGCTGCTGAGCAAAAAGCTGGCCCGCAAGCTCACCGCCGCCGGTATCGACCGCCACGTCCGCGGCTCAGAAGGCGCCTCCGACCACGCCCCCGTGTGGATTGAACTGAAGGTTTAGGGAAGAGGGGCACCGGCGGTTGTGTCTCCTCCCCCCTTGCGGGGGAGGGTCAGGGTGGGGGGTACGGGAGCCGGGATTGTGTCCGATACATCCGGATCATCCCCAACGTCTCTGGCCCATCCACCCCCCACCCCTGTCCCCTCCCCGCAAGGGGGAGGGAGACCCGACTGAAGTCTCCAGCCGATCCCTCCATCTTCCTTCAGCCAGTTAACGCACTGGAAGGTCTTGCCAATCATAATGGCGAGCTTGAGAGGCGCGTCATGTGTTCGGAGTAATCGCGTCGTGTGGCAGGTGCTTATTGCCAACCTGGCGGTAGTATCGCTCTTCATCTCGATCTGGGCGCATGCTCAGCATTTCCTCGAGATGCGGTCGCGCAGCTACCGGCAGGTCTTGTTTGCGCTCTTTATGGGCGCCGGCGCGGTTGCGACCATGTCGTTGCCGGTCGAACTCGCACCCGGCGTGCTTTTCGATCTCCGCTTGTCGCTCGTCGCCATGGCCGGCTTCTTCTCCGGCCCGATCGGCGGCCTCATCGCCTTCATCATCGCCGCTGGTTATCGCCTGTCATTGGGTGGGGCCGGAGCCATGCCGGGCGCCATCTCGATCCTGCTCGCCGCCGGCAGCGGGGTCTTCTTCCACTGGTACGGCATCAACCGCCGCGACAAGGCCATGCTGCATCTGCTCGGCCTCTCGCTCTGCGTCGGCGGCTTCGCGACTGCCAGTTTCGCCCTGCTGCCCCCCTCGATTGCCGCCCAGCTCTTCCTCAATTTCGCCCCGACCTTGGGTGGCTTGATCTTCGCGGTGACTTTCCTCTCCGGCTTTGCCCTGCTGCGCGGCCGCCAACTCTCGGTCGAGCGCCGCCTGCTGCGCGCCGCCGTGACCCAGGCGCCGGACTATCTCTACGTCAAGGACCGCCAGAGCCGTTTCGTCGCCGTCAACCAGGGCGTCGCCGAGATCAACGGCTTCGCCCGCCCGGCCGAACTGGTGGGCCGCAGCGATTTTTCCATCGCCCCCAACGAGCATGCCCAGCAGCTCTACGACGCCGAGCAGGAGATCATGCGCACCGGCGTGCCGGTCGCCGAGTTCGAAGAACAGCTGCCCGACGCCACCGGACAGCTCCGCTGGTTCTCCACCTCCAAATCGCCGCTCCGCGATGCCGACGGCAATGTCATCGGCATCACCGGCGTCACCCGCGACATCACCGAACGCCGCCGGCTCGAGCGCCTCGCCGCGCAGAACCACAGCCTGATTTCCTTCGCCCTCACCGAAATGTCGGACGGCCTCGCCATGTTCGACAAGGAGGGCTACCTCGTCCTCTGCAACCGCCGCTATTCCGACTCCTTCCCGCTCACCGGCCATGTCCGCCAGCCCGGCGTGCACCTGCGCACCATCCTCGAAGCCGTGGTCGAAACCGGCGAGCAGCTCGGCGTCCCGCGCGAACACCCCGAGGTCTGGATCGAGGAAGTCGTCGC
>DASWWF010000260.1:0-2565 GCA_036401035.1 Devosia sp. | reverse complement strand
ACTTCGAGACCGAGCAGCCCTATATCGTCGTCGATCTCGACGAGGCCTGCCGCCGACAACAAATGGGGGAGGGCTGGTTCCCAGACCTCGACGCCGTGCCTCGTCAGGCGATCTCGATGGGCATTCGGCAGATCCTCAAATCTGCGCAGATCGTGCTCTCGGTCCCCGACGCCCGCAAGGCCGAGGCCGTTGCCGGAACCGTCGATGGCCCCGTAACGCCGATGTGCCCGGCCAGCATCCTGCAGCAGCATCCCCGCACCAGCCTGCACCTCGATCGGCAATCCGCGTCGAGACTGAAGCGATGATTGAAACAGACGGCCTCTTCGACATTCAGGTCAACGGCTTCGCCGGTGTCGATTTCAACGATCCTTCGATCACAGCCGAGAACCTGGACACAGCGCTCGAGGCGATGCGACGCACCGGTGTCACCCTCTGCTTGCCGACGCTGATCACGGCCGACGAGGCCGACCTCCGCCAACGCATTCTCGCCCTCGATGCCGCAGTCTCTGCCAGCCGTCTCGGTCCGCAGATGGTCCCCGGCTATCATGTCGAAGGCCCCTTCCTGAACCCATCCGATGGCTTCAGGGGCTGTCATCCCGAAGCCGCGATGCGCGACCCCGATGCTACGCTGTATCAGCGGCTCGGGGCCGGCCTCTTCCGTCCGATCCTCCTGGTCACGCTGGCGCCCGAGCGACCGGGATCGGTGGCCGCCATCCGCGCGCTTCGCAACGCTGGCATCTGTGTGGCAATAGCCCATAGTGATGCTTCCATCGCCCAGGTCAGAGCGGCGGCGGAGGCCGGCCTCACGCTCGCGACCCATCTCGGCAATGGCCTGCCGCGTACTCTGCACAAGACCGAAAACGCTCTGCTCGGCCAGTTGGCAGAACCAGGACTGACGGCCTGCTTCATTGCCGACGGCCATCACCTGTCGCCCGAGGCTTTGGGCGCCATGCTCCGTATCAAGGGCGTGGAACGGTCCATCCTCGTCTCCGATGCCGTGCTCGGTGCCGCGGCACCGGCCGGGCGCTACTGGTTCGCCGGTATGGAAGTGGAGCGCGATGCCGCTGGAGTGGTGCGGCAGCCCGGGGCGAGCCACCTTGCCGGCTCCGCCCTTGAGCTCGATGCGGCGGTACGCAACGTCGTCGGCTGGGGACTGGCGACGACCGAACAGGCGATCGCCATGGCCTCGGATCATCCCCGGCGGGCGATGGCCGAAGCGGCAAAGGCTCACGGCGTGACACTGCCCCTGGGCCGGGTGCGCTGGTCCGATGACCTTCACCCGGTCGACGTGAGTCTCGACTAGAGCAGGGCCTGCTCGTTCTTCCCCAGGAACCGGAACGCGATGTAGACGGCAAGGCCGCTGATGGCGAGGAGGATTGTCGCCAGCGCTGCCGCTACGCCGAAGTCGCCGTCGAGGATCAGCAGATAAATTCGCACTGGCATGGTCATGGTGCTGCCGACATAAAGCACCAGCGAGGACGACAGTTCGTTGATCGCGGTGACAAAACTCAACATGCCGCCCGCGATGATGCCCGGCACGATGAGCGGGATGGTCACGCGCATGAACGCATGGAAGGGCGAATAGCCGAGCGACACCGCCGCCTCCTCCATGCTTGGCGAAATCTGGCGCAGGGCCGAAGCCGTTGTGCGCACGGTATAGGGCAGGCGCCGGATGAAGATCGAGAGCACGATGATTGCCGCCGTACCGGTCAGCACGATCGGCCCGGTGTTGAAGGCGGCGATGTAGGCGATGCCGATGACGATGCCGGGCATGACATAGGGGATCATGAAGGCACCGTCGAGAAGCGACGTTGAGATCGTCGTACGGCGCGCCACTAGACAGCCGATCAGCGTGCCGATGACGACGATGAGAAGCACCGAGGCGCCCGAAAAGCTCAGCGAGTTGCGGATCACGTCGCCGAGGTTGAAGATGATGCGCTCGTAGCTCTGCAGTGCGAAACCGTCCTTGAACACCGGGCCGCTGGTGCGGCGGAACGAGTAGATCACCGAGATGATGACGGGCAGGGCCCCCATCAGCCCGATGCCGTAGACCGCAACATGTGCCAGCACGTTCTTCCACCCGCGCAGGCGGATCTTCACTGGCTTGTTGATGAGGTTGCCGTGATAGACGTTGCGGCGAGACATATAGCGCTGCAGCAGCACGAAGATCATCGATACCGCGATCAGGATGACGCTGATGGTCGTTCCCATGGACATGTTGCTGCCGACTTCAGCCGAATAGGCGGCATAGGCCTCGGTCGCCAGCGTAGAGTAGCCGCGGCCGAGCAGTCGTGGCGTGCCGAAGTCCGCGATTGCGTGAATGAGGGCCAACAGTCCACCGGCCGAGAGCGCCGGCAGGATGAGCGGGAACGATATTTTCATCGTTCGTTGCCAGGGCGTCAGTCCCAGTCCTTCTGCCGCCTCCTCGAGCGAGCGGTTCACGTTCGAAAGCGCGCCCGAAACAAGCAGATAGACGTATGGATAGAACTTCAGCGAGAAGACGATCAGAATGCCCGAGAGGCCGTAGATCGGCGGCATCGTGATGCCGACATCCCGCAACAGGCC
>DASWWF010000259.1:0-2122 GCA_036401035.1 Devosia sp. | reverse complement strand
CCGGCGGCGATGCCGGCGATTTCGGTGGCGGCGGCGATTTCGACATGGGCGGCGACTTCTAGCGGGCGGTCGCCTCGCCTACAGCCCGGCGCGCGTCAGAACGTGCCGGGTTTGCGCTTCTCGTAGAACTCGTTCCCGCCGGCTTCGAGCACGTAGTACATGTTGTTGTAGGGAAAGCGCATTCCGGCCGTGTGGAAGTGCTTGGCCTTCTGCACGCCGGGGTGGCGGGCGCCGTGCAGCACCTGCTCGGCGACGCTCTCGGCCAATGCCTTGGAGCGCCCTTCCTTCATCGGCTTGTGCAGCACGCCGGGCGCGAACTGGTTCTTCTGGCCGACGACGCCGCAGACCGTGCGCGGATATTCGCGATCGTTCATGCGGTTCATCACCACGGTGCCGACCGCCAGCATGCCTTCGGCGCTCGAGCGGTTCGACTCGAAATACATCACGCGGGTCATGCAATCCTTCGGCGACAGGTTGCCGAAAGCGGAAAACAGGGCGCAGCCCGACACCGAGACGCCGAGGACCAAGCCTGCGGCCAACAACCTGATCGCGCCGAGCACGGCACACTCCAGTACGCAAACACAACAAAGGAGGCGGGGCGACGCATCCCCGCATCCGGTAAAGATGGAGCGTTTACGTTAAGAGGCCGTTAGCTGCGCTTGCGTCCGAGCAGCAGGTTTAGGAAAAGCGCGAAGCCGGCGACGGCGACGATGGCGGGGATCGGATCTTCCTTGACGGCTTTCCCGGCCTTCTTCGCCTGCTTGCCCAACTGGCGGGCGACGATCTCGCCTTGGTGCCAGAGCTGGTCGCCGACATCGTGGGCGGTATGCGAGCCATATCGGCTCACGGCACGCGACACGCCGGCCACATCGTGGCGGAGCGTGGAGAGCTGACGGGACAGTTCCTCGATATCGAGGGCATCGGTCCAGTGACGGGAACGGGCCATGGTTGACGCTCCAAATTGGGTCTGGAGCGTCAACGGCGTGGCGGCGTCAGAGTTCCCGCGGCACCACGACCTTGCGGTAGAGATGCCAGGTCGCGTGTCCGAGCACCGGCACCACGACCGCGAGCCCGACCAGCAGCGGCAGCGAACCGAGCACCAGCAGCACCGCCACGATGATGCCCCAGACGGCCATCGTCACCGGATTGGCGAGCACGGCACGGAACGAGGTCTGCACCGCCACCGCAGCGCCGACATCGCGATCGAGCAGCAGGGGGATGCTGATGACGGCGGTCGCCAGGGCTACAATGGCAAAGAGCAGGCCGACGAGGTTGCCCCAGATCATCAGCGACTGGCCTTGCGGGGTGGAAAACACCTCGTTGATGAAGGCCATCAGCGTCGGCGGCGAACCGGGGCCGAAATGGGACTCGTAGATGAACTGCGCCACCAGCAGCCAGGCGGTGAAGAGCAGCATCAGGCCGATGCCGACGACGGCGATGGAGGCCATGGCGGGAGAGCGGAAGACTCGCAGGGCGCTGCGCCAGCTGGTATCGAGCCCCATTTCCTGCCGCCGGCTCATCTCATAGATCGGCAGCGCCGCCAGCGGGCCGACCAAGGCGAAGCCGGAAATCAGCGGGAAGAGCAGGGGCCAGGCATTGAGCCCCGAGGACCAGACCGCGATGGCGGCGCCCATCACGGGGTAGATCAGGCCGAGAAAGACCAGGTGCGACGGCTTTTGCCAGAAATCGCGCCAGCCTTCCCGCAACGCGTCGGTGAGGTCGCTGAAACCGATATGCCGGACATGCGGCATGTAGACTGCGTCGTCGGCATTCGTGAGCACATGGAAGCTTGCCATTCTGTCCTCCGGAAGATGGACAGGAACGGTCTCGCGCGGGCGCTGTGAACGCCGGGCGGATTGAGGCCGCTGCCTGCGTCGAAGCCAAGAAGACTACGCCCGATCCGCCGGCTTGTCAGTCAGCCTTTCGTGAACGGTGCGCGGGAGAGTCGCTTCAAGAGGGCAGGGCGCGCATTCGCCGCAAGGCTCAGGTCTTGCGGCGCGCGCTCAGGCTCCCATATGCAGAAAACGAACCGGAAGGGAGACGCCAGTGTTCGACAAGAACTTCCGACGCCTGAACCGTCAGTTCGATCGCATCCACCGGAATATCCCGATCTCTCGCGGCT
>DASWWF010000258.1:0-1857 GCA_036401035.1 Devosia sp. | reverse complement strand
CGGCACGGCAAAGCCGATGCCCAGCGACGAACCGCCACGGGCGATGATGGCGGTGTTGATGCCGATCACATCGCCTTCCATGTCGAACAGCGGACCGCCCGAATTGCCCTGGTTGATGGCAGCGTCGGTCTGGATGAACTGGTCGTAGGGGCCGGACTGGATGTCGCGGTTGCGCGCCGAGACGATGCCGATGGTCACCGAACCGCCCAGCCCGAACGGGTTGCCGATGGCCATCACCCAATCGCCCACATCGGCAGTGTCGCTGTCGCCGAATTCGACGAAGGGCAGATCACCCTCGACATCGACCTTGAGCACCGCGAGGTCGGTCTTTTCGTCGGCGCCGACGAGCTTGGCCGGCAGCCGGCGGCCGTCGGTCAGAAAGACGGTGATCTCCTCGGCGCCCTCGATGACGTGGTTGTTGGTGACGATACGGCCATCGGCCGAAATGATGAAGCCCGAGCCGAGGCTGCGCGCCTCCTGCATCGGGCCTTCGCCCTGCCCCTGGTTGGGGTTGAGATCGTCGAACAGGTCCTCGAGCGGCGAGCCCTCCGGGACCTCGGGGAACGGCATGCCGCCGCCAACCTGGCGCGAGGTGCCGATGTTCACGACGGCCGGGGAGAGCTTGGCGGCGAGCACCGAAACCGATTCGGGCCCGGCGCCGAATGCTGCGGCCGGGACGAGCGGCGCGACCGCCAGCCCCACGGCCAGAATAACACCGCGCAGCAACGACTTGCGCCCACCCATTCTCTATAACCTCCGAACGCCGAACCAGCCGACTGTGGCACGCGGCTAGCCGCGAAGGAACCACAAGAGAACAAGTCCCGCACCGGCGCAAGCCAGGGCAACCGCACGAATGGTTGATGCCGGCATAGCCATCAGCTGCGCCAGCATCTTCTTCATCTGCTCAGGAAAGGCCGCGTAGATCAGCCCTTCGATAACGATGGCAAGCGCCAGCGCCGAGAAGAACTCGATCACTGGCCCGCCGCGGCGGCCGGAGCCGCCGCATTGTCATTTGCCGCGGCCGGAGTCTCAGCCGCCGGAGCCGCATCCGTCGCCGGCGCCTCGGCGGCCGGAGCCGCGTCGGTTGCCTCTGCAGCGGGAGCTGCATCGGCTGCCGGAGCGGCCGCCCCAGGAGCCGTCGGCGTGCCTGGACCACCCGCGCCTGCACTGCGGAAGTAGTCGAAGAACTCCGACTCCGGCGACAGCACCATGGTGGTGCCGGTGGCACCCAGCGCGGTCCGGTAGGACTGCATCGAGCGGTAGAACTCGAAGAACTCCGGATCCTGCTGGTAGGCATCGGCGAACACCGTCGAGCGGGTGGCTTCACCCTCGCCTCGAAGGATTTCCGAGTCGCGGCGGGCCGCGGCGATGATTTCCACCGCCTGACGATCGGCCACGGCGCGCAGCGTTTGCGCCGCTTCCTTGCCGCGAGCGCGGAGGAGAGCCGCTTCGGCCAGACGTTCGGCCTTCATGCGGTCGAAAGTCTGCGCCGACACCTGCTGGGTCAGATCGGTACGGAGCACACGGACATCGACGATCTCGATGCCGATGTCGTCGATATCGGCGCGGATGAGATCGCGGGCCTGCTGCATCATCTCCGGACGCTCTTCGGACAGAGCGGCGTTGAATTCACGCAGACCATAGACCTGACGCAGCGCCGCGTCGAAGCGGGTGGCGATACGGCTTTCCGCCGTCCGCAGGTCGCCCTGCGCACGTTCACGGAAGAGGCGCGGATTGCTGATGCGGTAGGTCACGAACGCATCGACCACGTAGAACTGGCCGCCCGAGACCTGCACCGTCATGTTGGCGAGGTCGTAGCGCAGCAAGCGGTCTTCGATGATCTGGACATTGTCCACG
>DASWWF010000257.1:0-1592 GCA_036401035.1 Devosia sp. | reverse complement strand
GCCGCTCAGCGGCTTGCGCGTGCTCGATCTGAGCCAGGTGATGGCAGGCCCGTTCTGCTGCATGCTGCTGGGCGACATGGGCGCCGACGTGATCAAGGTCGAGCCGCCGGGTGGTGGAGACCAGACGCGCAAGAGCATGGGTTTCCGGATGAAGGGCACCGACAGCCCGGGCTTCCTGGCCCTCAACCGCAACAAGCGCTCGATCGCGCTGAACTTGAAATCCGAGGCCGGGCGGAAGGTGTTCTACCGGCTGGTGGAGACGGCGGACATCGTCGTCGAGAACAGCCGGCCGGGCGTGGCGGCGAAACTGGGCGTCGACTATGCAACGCTCGCGCGCATCAATCCGCGGCTGGTCTATGCATCGATTTCGGGCTTCGGGCAGACCGGGCCGTGGTCGCAGCGGCCGGGCTTCGACCTCATCGCGCAGGCGATGAGCGGGGTGATGAGCGCCATGGGCATTCCGGGCGCAGAGCCGGTAAAGTCGGGCGTGTCGGTGGGCGATCTCGGCGCGGGCCTCTTCGCGCTCTACGCCATCCTCTCGGCGATCATCGGGCGGCAGACCAGCGGGCGCGGACAATATGTCGATGCCTCGCTGTTCGAGGCGGCGCTGGGACTCTCGATCTGGGAGACGACCGAATACTGGGCCACGGGGCTATCGCCGCAGCCGCTGGGCTCGGCCAACCGGATGAGCGCGCCCTACCAGGCGTTCGAGGCGAGCGACGGCAGTTTCGTGGTCGGCGCGGCGAACCAGAAGCTGTGGCAGGCCTTTGTGGGCGTGATCGAGCGGCCCGACCTGCTGACCGACCCGCGCTTCATCGAGAACAAGGAACGTGTCGGCAATCGGACATTGCTGGCCGAGGTGCTGGCGCCGGTGTTCCGGGAAAAGAGTGCCGCATACTGGGTGGAAGCTTTTCTCGATGCCGGGGTGCCGGCCGGGCCAATCAACGATTTCGGCGCAGCGCTCGCCAGCGACCACGCGCAGGCGCGCAACATGGTGCAGGAGATCGACCATCCGGTGGAAGGGCGCATCAAGGCGCTGGGGTTCCCGGTGAAGCTTTCGGAGACGCCGCAGCAGATCAGGCTGCATCCGCCGCTGCTGGGTGAGCATACGCGCGGCATCGTCGAGGAACTCGGGTTGGGCGCCGACATGGCCGGACTCGAGCGCGACGGTGCGTTTACGCCATGAGCAGGCCGGGCGAAGTCCGCTACCGCAAGGACGGGCCGGTCGGCCATATCCTGGTCGACCGGCCGCAGGCGCGGAACGCGATGACGCCGGAGATGTATGCGCAGCTCGACGCCGCCTGCGCGGCGATCGCCACCGATGCGGACCTGCGCTGCGTGGTGCTGCGCGGGGCGGGCGGCAAATCGTTCGTCTCGGGTTCGGACATCGCGCAGTTTCTCGACTTCGAGGGGGCCGAGGACGGCGTCGATTATGAGCGGCGGATGGAGGGGCACCTCGACAACATCGCCGGCATCGCCGTGCCGGTGGTGGCGGTGATCGAGGGCTTTGCGGTGGGCGGCGGGCTCAACATGGCGGCCTGCTGCGATATCCGCATCGCCACGACGGGCACGAAATTCGGCACGCCGATCGC
>DASWWF010000256.1:0-4536 GCA_036401035.1 Devosia sp. | reverse complement strand
GAGGTCATCGCCGGGGCCATTGCGGGGGCGCGTCTGCAGCTGGTACCCGGCGACCACCATGTTTCGCGCCGGTCGCCCGAATACCGGGAAGCCTTGGTGGACTTCCTGCGTTGATCAGGTCCACCAGCCCAGCAAGAGGTTCATGACATGCGGTTCATCATCTACGGCGTCGGCGCCATCGGCGGTACCATCGCGGCGGCGCTGACGCTCGCGGGCCGCGAGGTCGCCGGCATTGCCCGGGGCAAGATGCTCGATGCGATCCAGGCCAACGGCCTGCTGTTCCGCACGCCCGGGGGTGAGCACCGGGTGCAGTTCCCCTGCCACGCCGGCCCCGAAGAGATCGCCTTCCAGCCCGATGATGTGGTCATCCTGACCATGAAGGGGCAGGACACGCATGAGGCGCTGCTGGCTCTACGAGCGGCCGGCGTCACCACGCAGGCGGTGGTCTGCGGCCAGAATGGCGTCGCCAACGAGCGCGACGCCCTGCGGCTTTTCCCCAATGTCTACGGCATGACCGTGATGCTGCCCGGCGACTATACCCAACCGGGCGAGGTGAACTGCTTTGGCGGTCCGAAATACGGCATGTTCGATCTCGGCCGCTATCCCGCCGGAGCCGACGCCACGGCCGAAGCCATCGCCGAGCACCTGCAGGCAGCCAATTTCGCCGTTTTCGTCCAGGACGAGGTCATGCGTTCCAAACATGGCAAACTGCTCGAGAATCTCGGCAACGTGCTGGATGCCGCGCTCGGCCGAGCCAGCGATTTCCAGGATATTGCCGATCGCGCCCGGGACGAGGGCCGGGCTGTGTATCGGGCCGCCGGCATTGCCTGGACCGAGATCGACCGCAACGAGCCGCGCCGCAAGGGCCTGTTCGAACTGCGCGATGTTCCGGGCGCGTCGCGCACCGGCAGCTCATCCGCCCAGAGCCTCAAGCGGGGTTCGGGCAGCATCGAGACCGACTACCTCAATGGCGAGATCGTGCTCCTCGGCCGCCTCCACGGCGTGCCCACGCCGGTCAATGCCGGTCTGGTCGCGCTCGGTCAGAGACTCATCGCCAACCGGCTCGCGCCCGGGGCAGTGTCGCGCGACGAGGTGGCTGCCCTGCTGGGACCCGGCTGACGCTTGCGCCATCGGCCCCGAGGCGCTATATACCGCTGCAACATCTCTGGCATTTTGCAGAGTGGGAGCCTCCCGGCCCCGCTCTTTTTTATTACCCAAAGGACTAGTCGAACCTTATGGCATTCGACCTCGCCGAACGGCGATACATCAAGGAAACCGGCGTCGAGGCCCGCATCGCGCGGATCGTCGAACCGGTGGCCATCGACCTGGGCTACAGCCTCGTCCGCGTGAAGGTCACGCAGGAAAACGGCATGACCCTGCAGATCATGGCCGAAGACGCCAATGGCCGCTTCACCATCACTGATTGCGAGCGGCTGAGCAAAGACCTGTCGCCGGTGCTCGACGTCGAGGACCCGATCGACCGCGAATACCATCTCGAAGTCAGCTCGCCCGGTATCGACCGGCCGCTGGTACGGGCCCGCGATTTCCGCACCTATATCGGCCATGAAGCCAAGCTCGAACTCACCGACCTGCTCGACGGGCGCAAGCGCTTCCGCGGCTTCATCGCTGACGTCGACGACGAGGCGGTGACCATCAAGCTGCCCGACGCCCCCAAGGGCGAAGACCCCAACCATCGCCTGCCGCTCACCATGCTGGCGGAGGCCAAGCTGGTAATGACCGATGCGCTCATGAACATGGCGCAGGTCGACCAGGAAGACCATCCGATCGACGACGATGAAGACATCGAGACCGTCGAACTCGGCGAAGACAATTCCGAGACTACCGACTCTGAAGAGGAGACCACCTAAATGGCCGTGAGCGCGAACCGACTGGAGCTGCTCCAGATCGCCGATGCCGTTGCCCGCGAAAAGTCGATCGATCGCATGATCGTCATCGAGTCGATGCAGGACGCGATCGAGAAGGCGGCCAAGACCCGCTACGGCGCCGAGACCAATGTCCGCGCCGAGATCAATCCCAAGACCGGCGAGCTGCGCCTGTGGCGCCTGCTCGAAGTCGTCGAGAACGTCGAGGAATACGGCCGGCAGATTTCATTGAAGGACGCCAAGGCCCGCAACGACGCCGCCAAGTATGGCGACTTCGTCACCGAGCCGCTGCCTCCGATCGAATTCGGCCGCATCGCCGCCCAGTCGGCCAAGCAGGTGATCGTGCAGAAGGTGCGCGATGCCGAGCGCGACCGCATGTATGACGAGTACATCAATCGCATCGGCGAGATCGTCAACGGCACCGTCAAGCGCGTCGAATACGGCAATGTGATCGTCGACCTGGGCCGTGGCGAAGCCATCATCCGCCGCGACGAGCTGATCCCGCGCGAAATGTACCGCTACGGCGACCGCGTGCGCGCCTATATCTACGACGTCCGCCGCGAGCAGCGCGGGCCGCAGATTTTCCTCAGCCGCACCCATCCGCAGTTCATGGCCAAGCTGTTCACCCAGGAAGTGCCGGAAATCTACGATGGCATCATCACCATCCGCTCGATTGCCCGCGACCCGGGCAGCCGCGCCAAGATCGCGGTGACCAGCAACGACTCGTCCATCGATCCGGTCGGCGCCTGCGTCGGTATGCGCGGCAGCCGCGTGCAGGCCGTGGTTGGCGAACTGCAGGGCGAAAAGATCGACATCATTCCCTGGACCGACAACATCGCCGACCTCGTGGTCTCGGCGTTGCAGCCGGCCGATGTCGCCAAGGTGGTGCTCGACGAGCAGGCCGAGCGCATCGAAGTGGTGGTGCCCGACGAGCAGCTCTCGCTCGCCATCGGTCGCCGCGGCCAGAACGTGCGCCTCGCCAGCCAGCTGATCGGCTGGGATATCGACATCCTCACCGAGCAGGAAGAAAGCGAGCGCCGGCAGAAGGAATTCACCGAACGCTCGGCCCTGTTCATGCAGGCCCTTGACGTCGACGAGACGCTTGCCCAGCTATTGGCTTCGGAAGGCTTCTCCTCGGTCGAGGAACTGGCCTATATCGAACTCTCCGAAATCCAGTCCATCCAGGGCTTCGACGAAGAGACGGCGGCCGAAATCCAGAACCGCGCCCTCGACTATCTGGCGGCGATCGAGAAGGAACACGACGACGAGCGCAAGACGCTGGGCGTCGAGGACGAACTCTACGAGATCCCGGGCCTGAACGCCGCCATGCTGGTGGCGCTGGGCAAGGAAGACATCAAGACCGTCGAGGACTTTGCCGGCTGCGCCAGCGACGACCTCGTCGGCTGGACCGAACGCAAGGATGGCGAGGTCAAGCGCTTCGAAGGCACCTTCAAGGACTTCCCGGTGAGCCGCGAGGAGGCCGAGGAAATGATCCTCCAGGCCCGTCTCAAGGCCGGCTGGATCACCGAGGCCGATCTTGCGGCCCAGGACGAAGCCCCGATCGAAGAAGAGGGGGCGCCCGCGTAATGCGGGCACTTCTACCGCCCGGTGCCCCGGAGCCCAGATACGACGCGCGAATGCGCGCTGACGCGTGAGACGAAGTCCGTAGCGGACCTCGTCCGCTTCGTCGTCGCGCCCGACGGGTCGATCTACCCCGATGTCGACGCGAAAGCGGAAGGCCGGGGCGTCTGGGTGACGCTTGGCCATAAAGAGGTCGCAGAAGCAGTTAAGAAGAAGGCTTTCGCCAAAAGCCTCAAGACCAGCGTCACGGTGCCCGACGATCTTGCCGGGCTGACGAGGAAACATCTCGAAGCGCGTTTCCTCAACGCCCTGTCGATGACGCGCAAGGCCGGCCAGATCCTGACCGGCGGCACGAAGGTGAAGGCCGCGATCGAAGCGGGCGAGATCGTCGCCCTCCTCACCGCGACCGATGCGGCCGACGACGGTCGCAAGAAGATGGCCGCATCGCTCAAAGGCTACGAAAAAGCCGCTGAAGAGGCCGGTCTGGATGGGGTTTCAGTGCCTCATCTCGAATTGCTCGATTCGACCCAATTGGGTTTGGCACTCGGGCTTGAAAATGTGATACATGCTGCGCTCACCAAAGGGGCTGCAGCCCAATCGGCGCTGGAAAAGGGCCTGAGACTCGCCCGTTTCCTGACGTCAGAAGAGAGATAGAGACGTATGGCTGATAACGACGACAAGCGCGAAGACGGCGCTGGCGGCAAGAAGACCCTGACCTTGAAGGGTGCTCCCGGCCTTGGGGGCCGCCCGGGCATGTCGCGTTCGTCGCGTTCGACCGTCGTGGTCGAAAAGCGTACTCGCGTGGTGCCGCCGCGTGGTCCTGGCGCCCATGGCGCTGCTCCGAGCGCGTCGCCGCGGCCGCACCCCACCCAGCCGAGCGGCTCCGGCGCCCCGCAGCAGCGTCAGCCGCTGCGCTCGCCGCAGTCGTCGCAGCGTCCCGCTGGCGGCCTGAGCTCGACCGAGGCCGAGGCCCGGCAGCGCGCCCTGCGCGAAGCCGCAGCCCGCCAGGCCGAGGACGACGCCCGCCGTCGTGCCGACGAGGAACGTCGCGCCGAGGAAGATGCCCGCCGCC